>NZ_ATHI01000026.1:300000-478149 GCF_000422245.1 Alkalidesulfovibrio alkalitolerans DSM 16529 | reverse complement strand
GGGGGTTTCCCCCTCTCCCCGGACCCCTCTCCCCCTCCCCCCAAAACTTTTCGGTTCGAGGCGAAGGGAAATCATAACATGTCATGGCTTGCGCGTGGTTCGAACCGCGCGCGGGCACTCACTCAAAAAATGTCACACCGCCTCGCGGCGAGAGACATGGAAAGTATCTCTTTGGCGCAACCCCCGTACCCCTCGCCACGCGCGGCCCAGGAGGATGCGCCTCTGTGCCCCGCGGTCAGCGATCCTAGTAAAACTGGCCGAGGAAGCGCAGATCGTTCTCGAAGAACATGCGCAGGTCGCCGATGCCGTACTTGAGCATGGCGATGCGCTCCACGCCCATGCCGAAGGCCCAGCCCACGTACCGGTCCGGGTCGTAGCCCACGGCCGAAAAGACGTTGGGATCGACCATGCCGCAGCCCAGAATCTCCAGCCAGCCCGTAGTCTTGCACACGCGGCAGGGATTGCCCTTGCACGAGCCCTGGCCCTTGCAGATGGAGCAGGAGATGTCCACCTCGGCCGACGGCTCGGTGAAGGGGAAGAAGCTCGGCCGAAAACGGATGCGCGTGTCCGCGCCGAACAGTTCGCGGCACAGGTGAGCCAGGATGCCGCGCAGATCGCTCATGGAGGTGCGCGTGTCCACGAGCAGCCCCTCGATCTGGTGGAACATGGGCGTGTGCGTCAGGTCCGAGTCGCGGCGATACACCTTGCCCGGCGCGATGATGGCCACGGGCGGCTTTTGGGCCAGCATGGTGCGCACCTGCAAGGGCGAGGTGTGGGTGCGCAGCAAGATGGAGTCCGTGACGTAAAGCGTGTCCTGCATGTCACGGGCCGGATGGTCCGGCGGCATGTTCAGGGCCTCGAAGTTGTTCCAGTCGTTCTCGACCTCGGGACCGGCCACGACCTCGAACCCCAGGCGCTGCAAAATGGAGCAGACCTCCTCCATGACCAGGGTCACGGGGTGCAGCGATCCGGCCTGCGGCGCACGTCCGGGAACGGTGGGGTCGAAATCGGCGAAGGCGAGCGACGCGGCGGCGCGCTCGCGCTCGGCCAGCGCGGCGTCGAGGAGTTCGGTCAGGCGGGCCTTGGCCTCGTTGGCCGCCTTGCCCACGGCGGGCTTGGCCTCGGGCGGAAGCTGCGCCATCGCGGCCATGGCTTGGGCCAAGCGGCCTTTGCGGCCGAGAAACTCGACACGCGCGGCCTCCACGGCCTCACGCGAAGACGCCTGGCCGAGGGCGCTTTCGCACTCCCCGGCCAGACGTTCGAGATCGTTCAGAATGTCGCGCGTGTCCATGGACATGGCGCAGACAACCTAGGCGGCTGCGGTCAGCTTGGACGCGGCGAGCTTGGCCAGTTCGGCGAAACTCTCCTTCTCGCGCACGGCCAGATCGGCCAGCATCTTGCGGTTGACCTCGATCCCGGCCAGGGAGAGGCCATTGATGAAGCGGCTGTAGGACAGGCCGTGCTCGCGGGCCGCAGCGTTGATGCGCTGGATCCACAGCTTGCGCATTTCGCGCTTCTTGGCCTTGCGATCGCGGTAGGCATAGGCCAAGGCGCGCTCGACCGTCTCGCGGGCGGAGCGATACAGATTCTTGCGGCCGCCGGTGTAGCCCTTGGCCAGCTTCAGATACTTCTTGTGCCGCTTGTGCGCGGCGACACCACGTTTGACACGCATCGTTCTTCTCCTTCAATAGAGCCCTGTGAGGGCGATTTCACCCGCCGGCGGCCATGCGCTTGCCTTGGGCGAGGCGTGCGCTCCCTAGAGGTAGGGGCACATTTCCTTGACGGCGCGCTCGTTGGTCTTGTCAACGAGGGCCATCTTGCCAAGCTGGTTCTTCCGCTTGGCGGTCTTCTTCGTCAGGATGTGGCGCAGGTTCTTGCGCCTCCTGGAAATCTTGCCGCTGCCCGTCTTCTTGAAGCGCTTGGCCGCGGCGCGGTTGGTCTTGATCTTGGGCATTTCCTCGTCTCCTTATTCGCTCGCCTCGGAGGCGCTGTCCTGCGCGGCGGCGTCAACCTTTTCGTCCTTCTTGGGGATCGGCGCCAGCATGATGAACAGGGTGCGGCCCTCGGCCCGCGCGTCCTGCTCCACCTTGGCGATGTCCGCCGTGTCACGGACCACTCGGTCCAGCACAGCCTGGCCGCGATCCTTGTGCACGATCTCGCGGCCCCTGAAAAAGATCGTCGCCTTGCAACGGTCGCCTTCTCCCAGAAAACGCCGAATATGGCGCAATTTCGTCTGGTAGTCGTGGTCGTCCGTCTTGGGCCGGAACTTGATTTCCTTGATTTGGACCTGGGTCTGCTTCTTGCGGGCGGACTGCAGCTTCTTCTGCTGCTCGTACTTGTACTTCCCGAAGTCCATGATCTTGCACACCGGAGGATCGGCGTTGGGCGCCACCTCCACAAGATCAAGCCCTTTTTCCTGGGCAAGGGCCAAGGCCTCTTCAATGCTCTTGATGCCCAACTGGTCGCCGTCGTCGGCGATGAGTCGGACGGAGCGGACCCGGATCTGCCGGTTAACCCGAGCTTGCAACGAAGCTATAGCTCATCCCTCCGCGTTTGAACGGTTCGGCCGTATCGGCCAGTATCATGTCCACGGCCTCGGCAATGCTCTTGAGGCCGAGGTTCTCTCCACCGCGCGTGCGCACGTTGACGCCGCCCGCCTCGACTTCCTTGTCGCCGATGACGAGCATGTACGGTATCTTTTCGAGTTGGGCCTCGCGCACCTTGTAGCCGAGCTTCTCGTTGCGCAGGTCGGCCTCGACCCGGATTCCCTTTTCGCGAAGCGCGCAAAGCGCCGATTGGGCGTGCTCCGCCTGGGCGTCGGTCACGGTGAGTATCCTCGCCTGAACCGGCGCAAGCCAAGTGGGGAACGCCCCGGCAACGTGCTCCGTCAGCACCCCGACGAACCGTTCGAGCGACCCGAGGATCACCCGGTGCAGCATCACAGGGCGATGCCTCTCCCCATCCTCGCCCACATACGACAGATCGAAGCGTTCGGGAAGGGTGAAATCGCACTGGATCGTGGCGCACTGCCACCGGCGGTCTAAGGCATCTTTGATGACAATGTCAATCTTCGGGCCGTAGAATGCTCCGTCGCCCTCGTTGATCTCGTAGGCGAAGCCGCCAGCGTCGAGAGCGTTGATCAGGGCCGAGGTGGCGCGCTCCCAATCCTCGTCCGAGCCGATGGATTTCTCGGGCCGGGTGCTGATACGGGCCTCGAAATCGAAGCCGAAAAGATTCATCACATCCTGCACGAAGCGCACCACGCCCAGTATCTCGTCCTGCAACTGGTCGGGGCGGCACAGGATGTGGGCGTCGTCCTGGGTGAACTGGCGCACGCGCAACAGACCGTGCAACACGCCGGTCTTCTCGTGGCGGTGCACCACGCCGAGTTCGAAGTAGCGCTGCGGCATGTCGCGGTAGCTGCGCACCCGGCTCTTGAATATCAGCATGTGGGACAGGCAGTTCATGGGCTTGATGCCGTAGGCCTGCTCCTCGATCTGGGTGAAATACATGTTCTCGCGGTAGTTGTCGTAGTGGCCGGAACGCTCCCACAACTCCCGCTTGAGGATCTGCGGTCCCTGGACGATGGCGTAGCCGCGCTTCAGGTGCTCTTTGCGCTCGAAGTCTTCGAGGATGGCGCGCAAAAGGCCGCCTTTGGGATGCCAGATGACCATGCCCGCGCCCGCGTCCTCCGAGAAGGAGAAGAGGTCGAGCTGCGTGCCCAGCTTCCTGTGGTCGCGGCGCTTGGCTTCTTCCAGGCGCTCCAGGTGCTGCTTCAGCTCCTTGGGCGTGGCGAAGGCCGTGCCGTAGATGCGCTGCAGCATCTTTTTGTCGGAGTCGCCGCGCCAGTAGGCCCCGGCCACGGAGAGAAGCTTGAAGGCCTTGATGCGGCCGGTGCTCGGCACATGCGGGCCGCGGCACAGGTCCACGAAGCCGCCGTTGCTGTAGATGGAAAACTCCGAGCCGCCCAGGTCGTCCATGATCTCAAGCTTGTAGTCCTCGCCCATCTCCGAAAAGATGCGGCGAGCCTCGTCCTTGCTCACCACGCGGCAGGCGAAGGGCAGATCGCTGCCCGCGAGACGGACCATCTCTTTCTCGATGGCCTCCAGATCCTCGGGCGTGAAGGGACGCTCGTAGTCGAAATCGTAGTAGAAGCCCGTCTCGATGGCCGGACCGATGGTCACCTTGGCGGAGGGAAAGAGCCGCTTTACGGCCTCAGCCATGAGGTGCGCGGCGGAATGGCGAACGATGTCCAGCCCCTCGGGATCGGTGTCGAAGACCGGCTCCACGTGCGCGCAGCCCTCGGGCAGGGGCGCGGAAACGTCGAACAGGCGGCCGCATGCGCGCACCGCCACCACGTCCTTCATCTTCTTCTTGGACAGGGCCTTGCCCAGAACATCGGCCAGGGGTTCGCCGGGAACGGCATCGACCTGCTGGCCCGCGATCTCGAGATGCACCGTCGGCTCCTTGCCTCACGAGTGAAAAAGGGAGGCATAAAGCCTCCCTGAGCGAACTAAGATGGTAGGCACGAGGAGATTTGAACTCCTGACCCCTTGCGTGTCAAGCAAGTGCTCTCCCCCTGAGCTACGCGCCTCCATACCCGAACAAGGGAGCAGTCAGATAGCAGCAGGTACTGGGAGTGTCAAGCATGAAACGACATGAAGCGTGATTTCATCCACCGCTCCTCCCTGTCCGCCGTACCGGGAAGGAGCGCCGTTATCAGGAAAGAGTTGTTTCGGGACATGAGATGATGTAACGTGCGCCATCACGCATGGATACGGACGCGCGCGGCGCTGCCCGGTCGCGGGCGCAGAGCGCGTTGTGAAGCGGACGGCTGCGGACAGGGGGTTGATGTGCTGATCAGGTGCTTTGGAGCGCGCGGTTCGATTCCCGTGTCCGGCCCGCAGTACGTGACCTACGGAGGCGACACCACCTGCCTCGAGATCTGCGGACAACGCCGCGTTCCCGTGATAGTGGACGCGGGCTCGGGCATCCGCCGCCTGGGCAACCGCCTCCTGGCCGAAGGCGAGAGCCGCTTCTCCATGATCTTCACCCACTCCCACTGGGACCACATCCTGGGCTTCCCCTTCTTCAAGCCCATCTACGCCGAATCCACGCACATCGACCTCTACGGCTGCCCCATGTCCCAGGGCGACATGCGCCACCTGCTCACCCGCACCATGAGCGCACCCTACTTTCCCGTGCCCTTCTCCGCGCTCAAGGCGGAGATCGACTACCGGGGCGTGTGCCGTCAGCCCACCCTGGTCGAGGGCATCGAGGTCTCCTCCATCCCCCTGTCCCACCCCAACCTGGGCCTGGGCTACCGTTTCGAGGAGAGCGGCGTCTCGCTGGTCTTCCTCACGGACAACGAACTGTTCCATCCCCATCCCGGCGGCAGGACTTTCGACGACTACGCGGCCTTCGCGGCCGACGCGGACCTGCTCATCCACGACGCCGAGTACACGGACGCCGACTACGAGCGCACACGCGGCTGGGGGCACTCGGTGTACACCCAGGCCCTGGACCTGGCCCTGACCGCGAATGTGAAGCGTTTCGGCCTGTTCCATCACAACCAGGACCGAACCGACGAGGGCGTGGACGCCATGGTCGCCGACTGCCGCCGCATCGCGGCCGAGCGCGGCCGAGCGGACATGGAGATATTCGCCCTGAGTCAGGAGAGCGAGATCACGCTCTAGGGGTGGACCGCTGAAAACGCGCCGTCTGCTGCGTTGCCGCGAAAGCGCCGATCCCTCGCGTATTTGAAATACGCGTCGGGCCCGGCGCTTTCTTGCGCCTTGCATCCGGCACGTTTTCAGCGGTCCGGGGAACGAAGCTTTTCGCGGCAACGCGGCAAGTGGGATTTTTTGGGGCGGTCTGGCGGGTGGCCTCGCATCTGGGCGCGTTTCTTGCTATCTTGCCTCCATGCGACCTTGGAGGACGTCATGCGTCTGACATCCCTTTTCCCCTCCCTCGGCAGCCCGCCCGCTTCACGGATTCTTCTCGCCGCCGTGCTGGCCGCCTTGACCCTTCCGGCCGGATGGACGGCCACGGCGCACGCCGAATCCCCATCTGTTTCAGTCCCCTCGCCAGACTTTGACATCCGCCAGAAGGCCGCGCCGAAAGAGGGCGAGGAGCAAGGCGTGTACACAGCCAGCTACCGCACGCTTGTCGGCGAGGGCGAATCGCTGGAGGAAGCGCGCCAGGTTTGCCGCGAAAACGCCATCCGGGCGGCCGTGGATCGCGCGGGCGTCCTGGTCACGCCTGCGAACGGCGGGCCGCGTCTGATCGCGGCCACGCTGGTGCGCGTGGAGGAAGCGCGCGATACCCTGGTGAACCTGCCCGGCGGCCGCGCCGTGGATTGCGTGGTGCGCGTGCGCGTGGAGCACCGCGATGAGGAATCGCTGCCAGGAAAAGGAGCTGCCGATGCCGCGCGCTTGCCTGGCAAGGCCGACGATTCGGCCGAGGACACGGCCGCGCGGCTGGCCCGTGAGCGGGCCGAAAAATCCCGCCAGGCCATGGCCCTCGTCTCGCCGGGCATGGCCATGGCCGATGTCGCCGCGCTGCTCGGCGAGCCCCTGACCCGGCTGCCCGAGAACGAACACGGCTACTCCTGCGAGCGCCATGGCGACGTCTGGATCGTCTCGCGCCACGAGACCGTGGAGTGCTTGCGCTCGCGTCTTCGCGACGAACCGGGCCTGGGCTTGTGCCACTGCCAGGGACTCTCGTCGAACATCTTAAAGCGCTGATTTTCCTTTGCTCCGCTGACACCACGTGCTATACTGATTAGTTTTGCTGACCGGACAGATAGGTTTTGACAAACCCCGCAAGGGGGGGGTATCTTTTTCATGGTTGTGGAAAACGGCCTCCATCCGTGGAAAACCAATCAGGACGCTCCGGAGCCAGCCACATGCGCGTGCTTATCGTTGACGACGACTTCTATTGCCGCAGCTATCTCCAGGAAATCCTCCACCCCCACGCCTTTTGCGACGTGGCGGTGAACGGGGACGAAGCCATATACGCCTTTCGCCGCGCTCTGACCGAGGCGAAGCCCTACGACCTGATCTGCATGGATCTGGTCATGCCCGAGATCGACGGCCACCACGCCCTGCGCGAGATTCGCGAGATCGAGCGCGAGCACGGCATCTCCGAGGAAACGCAGGCCAAGGTCATCATCACCACCGTGCTCGACGACTCCGAGGACACGCACAACGCCTTCTTTCTGGGCGGGGCCACGTCCTTCCTCGTCAAGCCCATCGACGAAACCATGATCCTTACCGAGCTCAAGCGGCTGGGCCTGATTCCCGACAAGGCTGGCTGAACCCGAAGAACGCGCGGAGCGTTCTTCGGCGGCAATGCGACAAAAAAGCCCCGGTGCGTGAGCACCGGGGCTTTTTTGCATCCAATCCGGCCGGATCACTCCTGGCGCGTCATGGAGCCGATGATGCCGTCGAGTTCCTCGACCAGCCTGCCGAGCTCCGCCACCACCACGTCCGTCTCGCGCATGCCCTCGGCCGTCTCCGCCGCGACGCGCGTGACCTCGGTCACGGCGCGGTTGATCTCCTCGGCCGCGGCCGACTGCTGCTCCGAGGCCGTGGCAATGGACTCCACCTGGCCCGAGGTCTGGGCCACGATGTCCACGATCTCGGCCATACGCCGCCCGGACTCCTCGGCCACGCCGGTACTCTCGACAATGCCCTCGGCCGCCTCGCGCGCCTTGACCACGTTCTCCGTGGCCAGTCCTTGGATGGCCGTCACGGCCTGACCAACCTCCTTGGTGGCGGTCATGGTCTTCTCGGCCAGCTTTCGCACCTCGTCCGCGACCACGGCGAAGCCCCGACCCGCGTCGCCCGCGCGCGCGGCCTCGATGGCGGCGTTGAGCGCGAGCAGGTTCGTCTGGTCCGCGATGTCGCTGATCACGTTCATGACCTGCCCAATGCCTTGGGCCTGCTCGCCCAGTCGCTCCATGCTCGCGGAAAGCTCTTCCATGCGCGCTCTGGCCCGATCAATGGCGACGATGGCTGCACGCACGCCCTCGGCCCCTGCCTGGGCCCGCTCGTGAGCTGCCCCGGCATTGGTGGCCGCATCGCCCGCGTTGCGCGCCACCTCGCCCACCGTGGCGTTCATTTCCTCCATGGCGGCGGCGGTTTCGGCCATGCGGTCGCGCTGCAATTGCGCCCCTTGCGAAACTCCCGAGGCCTGTTCGCCAAGCCGCCTCGATCCGGCGGCCAATTGCCGGGAGACACCGCGCGCGGCGTCCGCCGCCTTGGTCAGCGCGGCAAAAAGGGCCTGCACCTTTTCCTCCTGGGCCTTGGCCACAGCCAGGGCCTCGCGCGCCTCGGCCGCGCCCTTTTCGGCCTCGCGGCCCTTCGCCTCGGCGTGCCCCATGCTCTCGCGCAACGAGAGCACCATGCTCTGCACGGCTTCCTTGACGGCTAAAAGCTCGGCGCTAAAGCGACCGCTGACCGAGGCGGAGAGGTCGCCGGACGCGACCTTCCCGGCATAACCCCGCAGGGCGTCGAGCGGCTCGGTCACGTGTCTGCGCATGTTGACGACCACCACGATCAGGAGCGCGAACCCCACGGCCACGGCCGCGGCCTGCATGGTCAGGAGGCGTGCCACCTTGGCCTCGGATTCCTTTTGCATCACGGTCACGGCGCGGCTCAAAGACTCAAGGACGGTCGCGCTGGCCGCTGAAACTTCCGATGGATTCGCCGCGCCATCCCGCACCAGCCGGATGAATCCGGTCCAGCGAGCGCCCGCGGCCTCAAGCTCCGCCCGCACGGCGGGCGATGCGGCCGGCAGCGCCACTGTCGCGCCATTGGGGTCCAGCCCCACAGGCGCGAAACCGCCGTCGAGCAAAGCTTTGTGCGTGGCCTCGAAGACGGCTGCGGCACGGCTCAAGCCCTGCGCGGCGTCCTGCCCTCCCAGACGACCGAGCAGGGCCTGTTGGCCCGCCATCTGCGTCAGCATGCGCTGTCTGCCCGCGAGGTTGATGCCCAGTCCGTCGGATTCGAGATCGTCCAGCATGCTCCAGATGGCCAGGAACATGACCGCGCTGACGGCAAAAACTGCTGCCACGGAAAGAATGAGTCTGGCCCGGATGGTCATGACGCTACCCCCTCGTCTCCTGTTGGACGCGACGCAATAGCCTCGCATCTTTCAATATCCATATACGCCTCCATCCGATTGCATTCCTTGACGCAAGTCAATAGGGATTCGGGTTCGGTCCGCCCGAAAACAGCCCCGCGCGCGGCATTGCGGTCCCGGTGTTGTCTTTGGCATTCGATGTGCTACACTTTCTTGGACGCACGATCCGTTTGCATTGGGTTATGATGACGATGGACGAACCAAGGATGACGCATGGCCCATCTCATACTCGCCGGGGCGGGACACGCCCACCTCATGGCCATCAGGGCCATCCCCGAAATAGTGTCCAGGGGACACACGGTGACCTGCGTGGGCCCGGCCGACCGCCACTATTACTCCGGCATGGGACCGGGCATGCTGGGCGGGGCCTATACGCCCGAGGAGATCAGCTTTCCCGTACGCGCCATGGTCGAATCGCGCGGCGGAACCTTCGTTCGCGCGGCGATCACGGCCATCGACCCCGACAAACGGATCCTCTCCCTCACGAACGGCCAATCCGTGACCTACGACGTTTTATCCCTGAACACCGGCAGCGGCGTGCCTGGACCTGACGGCTCGCTCGGCACGGAGAACGGCCTACCGCCAGACGTGTGGCGCGTGAAGCCCATCGAAAAGCTCATCGAGGCCCGCGACCGTTTGGCAACCCTGGCCCGCGAACGCGGCGAGGTGGCCGTGATCGTGGCCGGGGGCGGCCCCGCCGGAGTGGAGATGGCGGGCAACGCCCACGACGCCGTGCGCAAGGCCGGCGGACGGCCAAAGGTCACGCTGCTGGCTGGCAACCGCCTTTTGCGCCGCCACGGCGAGCGCCTGCGCGCCCTGTGCATGGCGGACTTTTCGCGCCGGGGCATCGCGGTCGTCGAAGGCCCTCGCCTGGAACGCTTCGAGGAAGGCCGGGCGATCCTCGCCGATGGTGCGGTCCTGCCCTTCGACGCCGCCTTCCTGGCGCTTGGCGTCGTGCCTTCGCCCCTTGCGCGTGCGGCGGGCCTGCCCACCGGACCGAGCGGCGGCCTGCTGGTGGGCGAATACCTGAACAGCCCGGCCAAGCCTGAAATTTTCGGCGGCGGCGACTGCATCGACTTCGCGCCGCGCCCCCTGGATAAAGTCGGGGTCTACGCCGTGCGCCAAAACCCCGTCCTGGCCGCCAACCTCGCCGCGGCCCTGGACGGCAGGCCTCTGACGCCCTTCGTTCCAGGCTCGCCGGATTATCTGCTGCTCTTCAACCTTGGCGGCGGCAAGGCCCTGTTCCGCAAGTGGGGCGTGGCCATGGCTGGCGAATGGGCCTTCGCCCTCAAGGACCACATCGACCGGCGCTTCATGCGCCGCTTCGCGGACGGCGCATGATCGAACGCGCCGCTTCCCGCCACAGCGAGGCCGGATGAAACGTCTGGCGATCATCCTCGGGCTCGCGGCCCTCGCCGTGGTCCTGTTCCTGGCCGCCGCGCCGCGCCTTCTGAACTCGGACATGTTCATGCGACGCCTGGACAGCGCCCTGGAGTCGGTGCTCGGGGCGGGCGTGCGCATCGACGGCGGACTTCGCCTCTCGCTTCTGCCCTATCCCGGCATCGAGATCAGCAACGTGGTTGTGGAGAGCGCCCCGGGTTTCGATGAGGAACCGGCGGCCAGACTCGCCCGGATGGTCGTGCGCGTGGACCTCCTGCCGCTTCTTTCGCGCGAGGTGCAGGTGCGCGAGGTGCGCGCCGAAGGTGTCTCCGTTTCGCTGGTGCGCAACGAAGCAGGGGAGTGGAATGTCTCGCGGCCCTCTGCCCCCTCCGAGGAGACGACGGACGACGGCGAAGCCGCGCGTTGGAGTTTCGTGGTCGAGCGGCTGAACCTGAGCGGGCTTCGCGCCCAGGTGGACGACCGCCTCACGGGCCGCTTCGCACGGTTGCACAATGGTTCGCTCGTGATTGGTGAAGGTCACGACAAGCATTTCACGGCCACGGCCTCGGCGGACATGGAGATGGGGCCAAGCGGCCGCATGAAGGCCCTTGACGGCCGCCTGGAGTGGAACGGCACGGGCAGACGCGGCCCGGCACGCGAGATCGTCATCGAGGAGTCCGCGCTCAGCGTTGCCTTCGAGGCGCTCTTGCCGCACGGTCAACGCGCCGACTTCACCCTCGCCGCCTCCTTCAGCCTGGACATGGCCACGGGCCGCCTGGACCTGAAAAGTCTCACCGCCGAAGGCGCGGGCGCATCGCTTTCCGCCTCGGCCGTGGTCACGGATATCCTCGCCTCACCCGCATCCACCGGGACGGTCGCCCTCGACCTCTTCGAGCCTGCCGCGCTCTACGCCCTGATCGGGGCCGAGCCTCCCCGCTCGAAAGACGCAGCACACCTTGGATTCGACTTCACAACCAGCGCGGACGGTCTCTCGCTCGCCAATCTCGCCCTTCGTTCCGGCGCGACCGAGGGCGGCGGCGAGATCACGGTCAGCCGCTTCGCGCCGCTCGGTGTCACGGCCCGCCTCTCCTTCACCCGCTTGAACGTCGACGACCTGCCCCTGCCCGGCCCCGCAGACGAATTCGCAGCGCCCTCCTCATCCGCCCCGGCCGAATCGGTTCTGCGCGGCCTCGTCCGCACCGCCGAAGGACTGGACTTGGACATCACTCTCGACGTGACCCATCTGGAAGCGGCGCCCGTGATCCTGCGCGACCTTGCCGTGGACATCTCGGCCCACGACGGCGTGCTGAGTGCCAAGCGTTTCGACGCCCTGCTGGCCAACGGCCGTTTCAGGGGCGACATTCGCGCCAAGCTCAATGAAGAGGAAATTTTCGCGGATCTAAGGCTCGGCGCGGCCAGCATCCCCCCGCAGTCGGCCACGAACGGCAATAGTAGCGTCAACGCCGCGACCCGGGCCAACGAGACTTCGGCCCTGCCCGGAGAGCAGCCCGTGGCCACTCTCGCCGTGGAGGCCAGGGGCAGCCTTGCCGCCTGGACGCTTACGGCCGCCATTCCCGAATTCAGTCCCCGCCGCCTCGCGGCCGTGGCGGGCGTGACCCTGCCCCAGGGGTTGCCTGCGTCGAGCTTGGCCTCGGCCTCGCTGCACTTGGACTGCGCGGGTGACGAGCACGGTTTCAGGGTGCGCGAGGGTAGGGTCGTCCTGGATGGGAGCACAGCCCGCCTTTCTGCCAGGATCGACGATCTGCGCAAGATTCCCGCCGAAATCAGCCTGGCCGTGGACCGCCTTGACCTGGACCGCTACGGGCCGTTTCTGCGTGCTGCACCTGACGCGCAAGCGGCGGACTTGGACGAACCGCTCGCGCTGGCGCGCTTTCACGACCTCGCCACGCAAGCCGAAATCAAGGCGGAATGGCTGCGCTACGAGGGGGTGGTGGTCCGCAATCTGGACCTGCGCCTGCGCGCGGCCAACGGCGCGAAACGTTCGGAGCTGAACGCCCTGGCCCTGGGCGGCCGCATCCAGGCGACCTCCCTGCTCGCCACGGGCGGCCAGCGGCCCAGGATCGAAGCCACGGCCACACTCACCGGTCTCGACGCGGCCCTCGTGCTTGGCGCCCTTGGCCGTCGCCCCCCGGCCAAGGGACGCCTGGACGGAAACCTGACCCTCTCCGGCGAGGGCGACACCAGGGCCGAACTGTTGCACACCTTACGCGCCGCGTCCGAAGTGCGCCTCTCCCAGGGAGCCCTTCTACCTCACGACGGCGAAGAGCGCCCCATCGCCCTGCTCGCGGCCACACTCGACATTTCCCCGGAAGCCGGGCTGCACGGCGAGGGTGCACCAGGCTTCGCCTACGGCCTGAAGGCCAAACTCACCGCCCGCGAACCCGGAGAGGGGCCGCGCGGCCAGACGGAACTTTCCGGTTCTCTGGTCATCCCGCAAAGCCTGGACGACTTCAGGTTGCTTGGCGGACGCTTCGGACTCGACGGTTCGTGGCCCGCGTTCAAGGGACCGGACAAGGCTTTCACGGCGGCCGGGCGGCTGGACTACGACTCCCGCAAGGACTCTCTCTCCCTCTCGGATATTTCCGGACGGGCCCTGGGCATCCCCATCTCGGGCTTCGCCAACATGACCGGCCAGGGCACGGCCGTTTCCTGGCGAGGCCGCCTGGACGTGGCTCCGTTCACGCCCAGAACCGTCATCGAGGGACTGCAGGGCAAACCGCGCCCCACCCGCGACCCTTCGGTACTGGCCGCCGCCCGGCTCGGCTTCGACTTCGCCCACGGCCAGAACACCCTGGTGTTCACGAACCTCGACCTGCGCCTGGACCAGACCACCCTTGCGGGCAGTGTGACCATCAAGAGCCTCGATCCCCTGAACATCGCCTTCGACCTCACGGGGAGCGAACTGCACGTGGACCGCTACCGCGCCCCGCGCGCGCCCGACGAGCAGGGCGACGACAGCGGCCCCGTGGAACTGCCCATCGAATTCCTCAGCGGCATTTCGGCCCAGGGCAGGCTCGCGCTCGACGCCTTCTCCATCTACGGAATACCGGGCCGCAACATCCGCCTACAACTCTCGGGCGAAGACGGCGACATCCTGGTCAAGCCCTTCTCCGCCGTGGTCTGCGAGGGGCCTCTCGAAGCCGTGGTCAGAAACCGCGTCTCGGGCGGCATGATGGCTTTGGACATCGACTTCACGGGCCGCAACTTCAACCTCGGAGAACTGCTGGTGAGCATGGCCGACGCTCCCTATGCGGGCGGCGTGACCACGCTCGCAGGGCACGTCTCATTCCTTGGCGCGACCAATGACGAACTTTTGGAGAACATGAACGGCAAGGTCCGCATGGACTCGCGCAACGGCTGGCTGCTTTTCACCAAGCCACGCGGCGACAAGGTCGAAACCTCGATCACCGAACTGATCCCCGATCCAGCCACGGCCAAGGCCCTGGCCCAGGCGCGCGGCACGGTGCGGCCCGAGGCAGCCACGGCCTTCGCCACGGCCGGGGCGGACATCGTGGTGGAGGACGGCGTGGTGGGCACGGTGGAGGTGCTCCTGGACCAGCCCTGGACTTACAAGGCCGTGGGCAAGGGCGGCACGGACCTGGTGCGGGAGGAAGTGGACTACCGCGTAACCGTCACGGCGCTGGGCGTGGCCACGATCCCCGTGGCCATTCGCGGGCCGTGGGAAGACGTGAAAGTGGAGGTCAACACCGGCGCGGCCATCCTCGATACGGCCACGGGCCTCATCAAGGACGCGGTGACGCTGCCCTTCCGCATTCTCGACGCCATCATCCCTTGAACCGGAGCAAAAAAATGGCGGACGACAACGGCAAAAGCCACGGCGCAAATGACAAGCCCAGCGGCAACGGACGCGGCGAATCCCTGGGGGAACGAGCCAAACGCCTTCTGACGCTGCTCACGCGCGACATCTGGGTCATGGATTTCTCCGATGAAACGCGCCAGCGCCGGGGCGCGGTGGCGGTCTTGCGCTGGCTCTACCTCGTGGTCCACGGCTTTTTGCGCGACAACTGCCTTTTGCGCGCCGCCGCCCTGTCCTACACCACCACACTCTCCATCGCGCCGTTCCTGGCCGTGGCCTTCACCATATCCAAGGCGCTCGGCCTGCAGCACACCGATACCGTGCGCAACCTGCTCATGCAGCTCACGGCCGAGCGCGAGGACATGGTGGACCTGATCCTGAACTACGTGCAGGCCACCGACGTCAAGACGCTCGGCTACATGGGCCTTTTGCTGCTCTTCGTCACCGCGCTTTCGCTGTTGTCCACCATCGAGAGCGCCATGAACCAGATCTGGGGCGTCTCCAAGGGTCGCAGCCCCTGGCGCAAATTCACGGATTTCTTCTCCGTGACCCTCATCTGCCCGCTCTTCTTCTTCATCGGCCTGTCCGTGACCGTGAGCCTGGAAAGCGACGCCTTCGTGCAGCGCATCCTGTCCGTCTCGGCCTTCAACTACCTCTATCTGAACATTCTCAAGGCCATGCCCTACGTCATGATCTGGCTGGCCCTGGCATTCCTCTACGCCTTCATGCCCAACACCCGGGTCAGGTTCTCCTGCGCCCTGGCCGGCGGCGTGATCGCGGGCACCATGTGGCAGATCGCCCAGTACACC
The DNA here is from genome assembly GCF_000422245.1 of Alkalidesulfovibrio alkalitolerans DSM 16529. Taxonomy (NCBI): domain Bacteria; kingdom Pseudomonadati; phylum Thermodesulfobacteriota; class Desulfovibrionia; order Desulfovibrionales; family Desulfovibrionaceae; genus Alkalidesulfovibrio; species Alkalidesulfovibrio alkalitolerans. Next base: position 462,975 of record NZ_ATHI01000026.1, on the reverse strand, counting down.
TACGTCACCTACCAGGTGGGCATCGCCAAGTACAACGCCATCTACGGCGGCTTCGCGCAGTTCCCCATCTTCCTTTTGTGGCTGTACATCAGTTGGGTCATCGTGCTGCTCGGCGCGGAGATCAGCTTCTCGCTGCAAAACATGAAATCCTTCCAGAGCGAGGTGCGCGCGGGCCATGTGAGCTTCGAAGGCCGCATGAAGGCGGCCATCCTGATGCTCCTCTTACTCACCGACGCCTTCAAAAACGCCCGCAGGCCCCTGACCATCGAAAGCGCGGCCAACGACCTGGGCGTGCCCGTGCGCACCATCAACGAGGTCATGGAGACGCTGTGCGCGGGTGGATTCGCGGTGCGCCTGCACGACGAGGACGAGGGCCGGACCTTCGCCCTGGGCAGCGACCCGGCCGAGACGCGCGTGAGCACGGTCATCCGGGCGCTCTCGCGCGGTGAAGGAGTGTCGGGGCGCGGCCTGGACTTCATCGACCCGCGCTACGACTTCGTACATTCGCTGTTCGCCGATGTCTTCAAAGGCGCGGAAGAGACCCCGGCCAACGCGAGCCTGGAGGAGTTGTGGACCGAGCATTGCCGCGCGCCCGGCGGCCACGGCTGCGACTGGCTCAAGCCCTCGGAAAGGACCTGATTGGCGCATCCTGGCCGCACGGCGGACACCATTTTCCGAAAAAACGTTCTCTAACGCCCGTTCAGGGCGTTCAGGGCGATGGGCCCCTTGAACTGCGCCCTGGCCGCCTGCATGTAGCCGACGTCGAACTCCATGCCCTGCTCGCGCATGACGCGCGGCAACCGCGTCCAGGGGATGCGGGGGTCGTGGTGATGCACCCGGTGGCAGTAGAAGTTGAGGAGCAAAAAATTGACCGCGCGCGGCAGGCGCAGGTTGAGGGCGTATTTGACGTCCGCCGTGCCCGTGCCGTAGTGCGGCAGGTTGTTGGCGAACGAGACCATGAAGGCGCGAAGCGCCACCGCCAGCGCGAACGCCCACCACCACGGCCCGTACAGCCACAGCGCCAGGCCGTGCAGGGCCAGGGCCAGGACGAGATCCACGCGCGCGGCGCGCACTATCTCGGGCTTGGCGAAGGTCGTGGCGGCCAGATCGCGGATCCGGGCCGAGCCCTCGTCATAGGCCGAAAGCCCGGCGCGCACGGCCTTGGGAATAAGCCGCCGCGGCAGCAGGAAGACGAAAAAGCTCAGGGCCTCTTGCAGATAAAAGCCGCCTATGAGTTGGAAATAGTAGCCGATCCAGGCCAGCGGCGGCCAGGTACGGTTGGCGTCGTACAGATCCGGCCTGTCCACGAGTGCGCCGTTGAAGCGGTGGTGCTGCAGGTGGCCGAAACGCACGACCACGAAAGGCACGAAAAGGCAGACGCACAGGGCCCGCCCGAGAACTTCATTGAGCCGCTTGCCCGGCATGAGATTGGCGTGAAAGGCCTCGTGCGCCAGAAACCACATGCTGTTCGTGGCCAGGGCGCAGGGCAGGAGCACAAGCAGCCACCAGGCGCTCGACGGCACGAGAACGAGAGGAACGATCACGAACATGAGCGCGTTCAGTCCGAGCAGGATCGTGGCCACGGCCGCGTTGGCAAGGGTGGGTATGCGGTATTCCATACAATCATTCTTTCGCGCAAAGCCGCGTGAGCGTCAAGCTGCACGGCGTACGGCCGGTGCCGTCTTTCGCGCCGGGGAGGCCGCATGACCGACGGACTCCGGACACCCGCGCCGCTCGTCTCCCTGGCCGGGGTTTACGTCCTGCGCGCGGGACGGCCCGCGCTCTCGGGCATCGATTGGGAGCTTTGGCCCGGCCAGTCCTGGGGAATCTTCGGCAGCAACGGCGCAGGCAAATCCACCTTCCTTTCCCTCGTGCGCGGCGACATCTGGCCCAGCAAGGGCGCGCGGCTGTACCGCGACGCCTGGGACGGGCCGCACGCCTCCGGCGAGCCGCGCGTCTCGCCCATCGGCTTTCGCGAGCGCACGGCCATGGTCTCGGCCGAGCAGCAGCTCTGGTACGCGCGGGCCGAGGCCGATCCGGACGTCGCGCAGGTCGTGGTCTCGGGCTTTTTCAACGCGCCGCTGGCCTACGGCCCTGTCACGGCCGGACAGGACAAGGTCGCGCGGGCCGCGCTCGGTCTCGTGGGCCTTGGCGACAAGGCCGAAGCGCCTCTCTCGCGGCTCTCGCAGGGGCAGCAGCGGCGGGTGCTATTGGCCCGGGCTCTGGCCATGGAGCCGCGCCTGTTGCTGCTCGACGAATGCCTGGAGGGCCTGGACAAGCAGGCGCGTCAGGCCATGCTCGACATCCTGGCGCGGCTGCCCGGGGCGGGCACGGCCCTGCTCGCGGCCACGCACCGGGCCGAGGAGGCCCAAGCCCTGCCGCTCGATGGCGGGCTGATCCTTGAAGCTGGCCGCATCGTCTTTTCCGGCGGCCCGGACGAGGCCATCGCCCTGGCCTTCCCCGCGCCGCGCAAAGGCCGTTCGCGCCAGCCGCAGCCGGGGCGGCAGGCCGAAGAAAGGCTGGAAAAGACCATGGCCGCCGCGGAGCATGAACCAGCCCCGCGCGGCGGCGGGGACTTCCTGTTGGCTTTTGAGCGCGTCACGGTGCTACGCGGCGGCGCGGCCGCGCTTGCGGACTTCTCCTGGCGCGTGCGCACGGGCGAACACTGGGCCGTGGTGGGAGAGAACGGCGCTGGCAAATCCACGCTCCTGGCGCTCGCGGCGGGCGATCTACACCCGGCCGCGGGCCGCGTGGGGCGCTTTGGCAGCTTCGCGCCGCTGTCGTTGTGGGCCATCCGGCGGCGCGCGGCCCTGGTCTCCTTCGACCTGCACGTGGCGCACGACCGGCCCGTGACCGCGCTTGAGGCGGTGATCTCCGGGCTTCGCGGCCACATCGGGCTGCACGCGCCGCAAACTCCCGAGGAGACGGCCAGGGCCGTGGCCGTGCTCGGCGAGTTGGGCCTTGCCGAACTGGCCGAGCGGCCGATCACCGAGCTTTCCAGCGGGCAGGCGCGGCGGGTGCTGCTGGCCAGGGCGCTGGCGGGCAGGCCCAGGCTCATGCTGCTCGACGAGCCCTTCGCGGGCCTGGACGCGGCGAGCCGCGCGGCGATGCTCGCCACCCTCGACCGCCTGTCCGCGCACACCACCCTGGTCCTTGCCACGCACCACGACGACGACCTGCCAAAGGCCGTCGGCAACGTCCTGCGCCTGAGACCACTGGCGGCAAGATAGCTTCGCCGTTCGCACCGTTGACCACGATGGCGAACAGGCATACCATCCGGAAAACTTTAACACCAACAGGGAAGCTTATGCGTAATCAATTTGATTCGGTTCGTCATGCATAGCAAGGGCTATTGCATAACGACCTGAGGCATTAGGCAATAGCTCTTGCTCGATCCTGATACCAATTAGGAGGAGCATGATGAGCTATAAGAAGGCGAACGATGTTTTGCCGCACTCCTTATTGAGGGCGGTCCAACAGTATATAGACGGTGAATACATTTACATCCCACGGAAAGCGGACAACAAGCTGCCATGGGGTGCACGGACGGAGACCAGGAAGACTCGTCAGGCAAGGAACAGAGAAATTCTGGACAAACACCTGGCGGGATGCTCTGCTGCCGAACTGGCCGATCAATACTTCCTGTCGACAAAGTCTATATACAAGATCCTCAACGTTGGCAAAAACAGCTGACATCCGAAAGCGCCCTGATCCGATTCAGGGCGCTTTCTCTTTTCTGAAACAAAAGGTGGGGTGCATTCCGTCGTCATGCAGCATAGCGTGCCCTCAAGCAAACATCAGCCATGAGGAGAATACCATGAGCACACCTTTTACTGACAACTACGACATGACCTTTCTTCTGGACACCATGATGGGACCGAATGCCATGCGCATTATGGAAGAAATGGCAAACTCTCTCCCTATTTCCCGAGGCATGCGTATTCTTGACCTGGGTTGCGGAATGGGAATCTCTTCCATCCTGCTTGCGGAAAAATATGATGTGACAGTGTTCGCGGCTGATTTGTGGATTCACCCCAGCGAAAACGCGAAACGCTTCGCAAGCTTGGGACTCGATTCGAAGATATTTCCCCTTCTGGTTGATGCGACGAAGGAGATTCCGTTTGCACATGAGTACTTTGATATGATCATAAGCGTGGATTCATATCAGTACTTTGGCAATAACGAAACCATGTTGCCGAAGCTCCTGCCTTTTGTGAAGAAAGGCGGCCTCGTGGCGATTGCCGTGCCTGGGTTCACACACGATTTCCCCGAAGGACAGTTGCCGGAAGAAATCCGGCCCTTCTGGACGCCGGAGTGGTATTTCTATTCCTGCGGCTGGTGGCGGGCGCTATGGGAAAAAGAACCCGGCATTACGATCACCGAACTCCGCGAGATGGACTCATGCGAACAGGCTTGGGACGAATGGCTGCAATCCCCAAACCCCCATGCCCAGAGCGACATCCCCATGATGGAAGCTGGCGCGGGGAAGTATTTCAACATTGTTCAAATGATAGGCAGAAAAAACTGACCTTCGCCCCGCACTGAGGACTGCGTGCATCATCCGCCCACGCTGCTGCGCGCAGCAACGGACTAGTCGCGCTGCACACGAAGCACACGCCACCGTCGAAGAAAAAAGGAGCCTGACCGATCAGGTCAGGCTCCCGAGATTGTTGACAAACCCCTTTTTCCAGGCTGTTCAAAAAGGCCCAGATACAAGGCGCAAGAAAAGCTCAAGGTCGACGCGTATTTGCAATACACGAGGATTTGAGCTTTTCGCAGCAACGCAGCAGATGGGACTTTTTCAACAGCCTGGGCCCGGCGAAACCGGGCTTACAGTTTCAGGGCGCGGTCGAGGCGGGCCAGGGTCTTTTCGCGGCCCAGCGCCGCCAGCGTCTGGTGCAGGCCCGGGCTCTGCGTGGAGCCCGTGACCGCCACGCGCAGCGGCTGGGCGATGACCTTGAAACTCGCGCCCGAGGAGGCCACGTACTCGCCAAGGGCTCGCTCCACCGTCTCCTCCCCGAAGTCTGGCAGCGCGGCCAGCATCCCGCGCATCTGCGCCAGCCGCTCCCTGGCCTCCGGGGTCAGGAACTTGGCCACGGCGGCCTGATCGTAGATAAGCGCGTCGTCCGCCACGAAGAAGAAGGCCGAATTCCTGACGAACTCGACGAGCGTCTTGGCGCGCGGCTGGTAGTGCGGGATGACGCGCAAAAGCGCCTCCCGCTCGGGCACGGGCAGCGACAGGGCCTCAAAATGACGCGGCAAGAGGTCGGCCAGCCGCTCGGGGCTCGACTCTTTGATGTAGTGGCTGTTCAGCCACAAGAGCTTGTCCATGTCAAAGACCGCGGCCGAGGTGCCCAGATTCTCGATGCTGAAGCAGCGGATAAGTTCCTCGCGCGAGAATATCTCCTGATCGCCGTGCGACCAGCCCAGGCGGGCCAGATAATTGAGCATGGCCTCGGGCAGGATGCCCTGTGCGTCGTACTCCACCACCGAGGTCGCGCCGTGGCGCTTGGAAAGCTTCTTCTTGTCCGGACCGAGGATCATGGGCACGTGGCCGAAGCGCGGCGCGGATATCCCGAGCGCGCGGTAGATCTGGATCTGGCGCGGGGTGTTGGAGATGTGGTCCTCGCCGCGCAGCACATGTGTCACGCCCATGTCCGAGTCGTCCACGACCACGGCCAGGTTGTAGGTCGGCGAGCCGTCGGAGCGGCGCAGGATCAGGTCGTCCATCTCCTCGTTGGCCACACTGATCGGTCCCTTGACCATGTCGTCGTAGGACGTGACGCCATCGAGCGGGGCCTTGAGACGCACCACGCGGCCCGGTCCGGGGCCGAGCCCGCGCTCGCGGCAGCGGCCGTCGTACTTGGGCTTCCTGCCCTCGGCGCGGGCCTTCTCGCGCATGGCCTCGACCTCTTCGGGCGTACACTCGCACCAGTAGGCCGTGCCCGCTTCGAGCATGGCATCCACGGCCGCGTTGTGGATGTGGCCGCGCTCGGACTGGTAGACGAGCTCGCCGTCGTGCTCAAGGCCAAGCCAGGCCATGCCGTCCAGAATGGCCCGCGTGGCCTCGGGCGTGGAGCGCTCGCGGTCGGTGTCCTCGATGCGCAGAAGAAATTTGCCGCCCTGGCTGCGGGCCAGAAGCCAGGAGAAAATGGCCGTGCGCGCGCCGCCTACGTGCAGGTAGCCCGTGGGGCTCGGGGCGAAACGGGTGACGATCTCGCTCATGGGTATCCTCAAAAATTCGATGATGATGGGTGACGGTTCGGCGCGGGCGTCCGCTCGACCGCTACGCGGACGGGCAGCAACTCGTAGACGCGGTCGGCGCGTCGTCTTGCACGGCTTCAACGGCCACGACTTCGGGTACTTCCTTGAGCACGACCTTCTCGACGCCGTTGCGAAGCGTGAGCCGCGACATGGGGCAACCCTTGCACGCGCCGGTCAGGCGCACGCGCACCACTCCCTCGGCCGTGATCTCGACAAGCTCCACGTCGCCGCCGTCGCGCCGCAGATGCGGCCTGATCTTCTCCAGGGCGGCTTCAACCTTCTCGCGCATGGCGCACCTCCGTTCCGGTCGGCAGTGGGTAGCCCCTCGACCGGGCGTTGTCAACGCGACGGGGCTGTGCATGCACCTTGTGCAAATACATACACATACCTAGTGCAACATGTTGCACAACTACGCCCGGACGTCGTACCGCCATCTCCACTCAACACTTTGATTTAAATACTTTTTCACGTTTGGCACGGGTCTCGCTAAAGGGCAGGCATGAACGACGCCACACACATCACCACCAGCGTCATGAGGAGGATCGACATGAAACGCACTCTTACCATCCTGGCCGTAACCGCCATGCTGGCGGGCCTTCTGGCCACCAACGCCTTCGCGCGCGGCCCCGGCTACGGCGGATGCCCCGGCTTCGGCGGCGGTCCGGTAGTCATGACGCCCGAGCAGCAGCAGGCCTTCGAAACCATCATGGACGAGCATCAGAAGAAGATGTTCGAACTGCGCCAGGAAATGTGGGCCAGGCAGACCGAACTCGACGCCCTGCAGGGCAACGACCCCAAGCGCATCCAGACCCTGGTCGCCGAAATGAAGGACCTGCGCGCCAAGGCTTTTGCCGAACGTGAAGTTCTGACCAAGAAGCTCGAAGACGCCGGCATCGACGCCCCGGCCTTCGGCGGACGCGGCGGCAAGCGCGGCGGACGCGGCGGCGGATGCGACTGCGACGGCCCGACCTTCGGCAAGCGCGGCGGCCCCGGCGGCCCTGGCGGACGCGGCTAACCAACCAAATCTCACCTTGCCTTCCTGATCCCCTGATGCCTCACACACACGCCCCTGCCGGGTCCGGCGACGCCTCCGCCGGACCCGGCCCCCTCGGGGGGCGCAAGCGCTCTAGCCAAAAGCCCCCGAAGCGGGCTACAAACTTGCCCCCATGGATATCCAGGCCGAAAATAAAGGAAGCGGAGCCGCGGGCGTCATGGCCGTCGCGGCCATGCTCGTCGTTGCGGCCAGTCTCATCTTCATGGCCTGGGACGGCGTCCGCCGCCAGCAGGAGCTTCTCGACCGCCACCTGACCCTGACCGCCGGGGTCGTCTCGCGCGGGGTGCAGGTGCACCTGATGCGACGCCTGCGCCCGGCCATGCCGCACCCCGGCCCGGAACGCCATGACGAGCGCGGCCCAAGGCTCGGCCAGCGCGAACCCCCGCCCGACAAAAGCTTTTTGGGACTTGGCCCCCTGGCCGACGAATTCTTCCGCGAGACCGTGCAAGGCAGCGACGTGCGCTGGCTTGGCCTGGTCACGGCGGACGGTCGGCCGCTCGTCGCCTTCGGCGAGCAGGACATGGGCGGACCGCCCAAAATCCCCCGCGAAGCCCTTGCGGCCATGGCCGCTGGCCAGCCCTGGCACGGTTTCGTCCCCATGGGCGAGCGTCGCGTCTTTCTTTCGCTCGAACGCGCCGCGCGACCGCTTTCGCAACTGTGCTCCATCGATCCGGCGCTGGGCTGCACACCCGCCGAAGCGGAAACCGTCCATTTCGCCCTCGGCCTTGGGGCCGAGGAATACCTGCGCATCTCCGCCGAGGAGACGCGCGCGGCCATGTACCAGACCGGCTTCATCCTTCTGGCGTCGAGCCTGTTCCTATTCCTGGCCAGCGCCTACGCGCGGCGGCGCGAGACGGGCCAACGCCTGGCGCGGCTGGAACGCTTCAACTCCCGCCTCTTGGACACCATGCCCGACGGCCTCCTGACCCTGGACGGCGAGGGCCGCGTGGACGCCGCCAACCAAAGCGCGCTCGCCCTTTTGGGCCGTCCGGCCGAGGAACTCATCGGCCGCGACGTGCGCGACGTCCTGCCCGAGGCGGCCGCGTCCGACGAGGCGGCGCGCACGGCCATGGCAGGCGGCCACCGTCTGGAGATCATCGCACGCGCCTTGGGCGAACCGGGTGAGGGCCGGGGGCGCATCATGCTCTTGCGCGACCGCACCGCCGAATCGGCCCTGGAGGAGCGGCTGAAGTCCGCCGAGAAGCTGGCCGCCGTGGGCCGCATGGCGGCGGCCGTGGCGCACGAGGTCAGAAATCCGCTCTCCTCGCTGCGCGGCTTCGCCCAGTTCTTCGCCAAAAAACTCTCCGGACAAAAGCCCGACGAGGACTACGCCGCGACCATGGTGCGCGAGGCCGACCGCCTGAACAAGGTCATCACCGACCTGCTCTTTTTGGCCCGGCCCAGGGCGAAGAGCCTTTCGGCCGTGCCGGTGCGCGCGGCTGCCGAGAACGTGGCCAGGCTCCTGGCACTGGACGCCGAGGAGCACGGGGCGGAAATCAACGTCGAAGTCGAGGACGCGGCCGTGCTGGCCGATGCCGACGGCCTTTCCCAGGTGCTCCTGAATCTGGTGCTGAACGCCCTGGCCGCGCTGCCCGAACACGGCGGCACGGTGCGCATCCTGGCCACGCGGGAAGGCCCGCTTACGCGCCTGACCGTGGCCGACAACGGCCGGGGCATGGACGAGACCGAGCGTGAACGGGCGCTGGAACCGTTCTTCACCACCCGGCAGGGCGGCACGGGCCTTGGGCTGTCCATCGTCCAGGGAATCGTGGAATCCTGGGGCGGGCGGCTGGAGATCGAAAGCGCGCCGGACGAAGGCACGCGCGCGCACATCATCTTGAACGCAGCGGCCGAGGGGAGCGAGAACCATGGCTGAACGCACGGTGCTGGTCATCGATGACGAGCCGGGACATCGCCTGATGCTCGGCGCGGTGCTCACGGACAAGGGCTGGCGCGTGGAAGAAGCTGGCGGCGGCCGCGAGGGGCTGGCCCGACTTTTGAGCGTCAACCCGGACGTGGTGCTTTTGGACATGCGCATGCCGGACATGGACGGCTCGGCCGTGCTGGCCGAGATCATGGCCCAGCGGCCGGGGCTGCCGGTGATCATGCTCACGGCCTTCGGCTCGGTGGGCGCGGCAGTGGAGGCCATGAAGCACGGCGCGCACGACTACCTGACCAAACCCGTGGACAACGACGAGTTGGCTGCCGTGCTGGAGCGGGCCTACGATTTCGCCCGGCTGGTGCGCGAGAACGCCCTGTTGCGCGAGGGCCGAAGCGAAGGCCCGGTGCTGGTGGGGCAAAGCCCGTCCATGGACCGCCTGCGCGAGGTCATCGCCCAGGTGGGCCCGGCCGAGGCCACGGTGCTGATCCAGGGCGAGTCCGGCACGGGCAAGGAGCTCGTGGCCGAGATGCTGCACCAGGCCAGCCACCGCTCGCGCGGGCCGCTCGTGCGCGTGAACTGCGCGGCCCTGCCCGGCGACCTCCTGGAATCCGAACTCTTCGGCTACGTCAAGGGGGCCTTCACCGGCGCGGTGAGCAACAAACCCGGCCGCTTCCAGCTTGCCGACGGCGGCACGATCTTTCTGGACGAGGTGGGCGAGTTGCCGCAGGCCTTGCAGGCCAAGCTCCTGCGCGCCTTGCAGGAGCGCGTGATCGAGCCCTTGGGCGGGGTCAAGCCCGTGCCCGTGGACGTTCGCATTCTGGCCGCCACCAACCGAGACCTCAAGGCCGAGGCCCAGGCCGGACGCTTCCGCGAGGATCTTTACTACCGGCTGGCCGTGCTGGAACTGACCATCCCGCCGCTGCGCGAGCGGCCCGACGACATTCCGCTTCTGGCCGCACATCTTCTACGCAAGCTGGGCGAAAAGAACCGCAAGCAGGTGCGCGAGCCCTCGCCCGCGTTCCTGGATGCACTGCTCTCCTGGAACTGGCCGGGCAACGTGCGCGAATTGGAGAACGTGCTCGAACGCGCATTGATCCTGGCCCGGGCCGACACCCTGACCCCGGACCTTTTGCCGCCGCAGATCGTGCGCGCCTGGGGTGGGCTGGGCGAGGCTGCGCCGGATCAGGGCCGCACGCGAAAAGACGTGGGTGCGGATCGTCCGTCCGGGGGGGGTCTCGCTTCGCTGCGCGAACTGGGAGCGCGGGGCTCGGGCTCGCTGGACGACGTGGAGCGCGAGGCCATCGAGCGCGCGCTGGCGGTCCACGGCGGCCACCGCGAAAAGACCGCCGAGGCTCTGGGCATCAGCCGCCGCACGCTGCAATACAAGCTCAAGAAGTACGGTTTGCTGCGAAGATAGGCCTTCAGGCCGCCGCCCTGTGTCACAATGCATAGGCATGCGCGTCCTTGACCGCAATGCGCATAATGCGTATCTTTCCCGCATGACGAGCCGCGAGGTGATCAGGAAGCTGGAGCAGGCCGGGTTTCAGCAAGTCGCCAAGAAAGGCAGCCACCTCAAGATGCGCCATCCCGACGGACGAACAACCATCGTTCCCGATCCCCGAAAGGACATCAAGAAGGGGACCTTGCGCAACATCGAACGCCAGTCGGGCGTCACACTCCAGCAATGACCGGCCAACGGCAGCGAGGAAAAGCCATGAAGTATCCCATCATCGTGCATACCGACCCGGACACGCCCGGATTCAGCGCGACCATCCCCGATTTTCCCGGATCCTTCACTGCTGGCGACACCATGGAAGAACTTGAGACCGGCGCGCAGGAAGCGGTCGAGCTCTTCTTCGAGGACACCGAGAACGCGCCCCCCCCGCCCTCTCCCCTTGACGTCGTCCTCGCCAGCGAGGAGGCCAGGGACGGGGCCGTGGTCATGGTGGAGATCGACCTCTCCTTCCTGGAAAAAAAGGCCCGCCCCGTGAACGTCACCATGCCGGTCTACGTGCGCAACATCATCGACCGGGCGGCCAAGTCACGCGGCATGACCCGCTCCGCCTTCATCGTGGACAGCGCCCTCAAGGCCGCCGCGCGCGGCAAAAATCCCGACGCCTGAGGACTTCAGGCCCGGCCGGGGCAAACATCCCGCTTGCCTTTCGCGCGGGGCCGGTGCAGATTCCGCGTCATTCGCCTTCATCCGGAGACGCCCTATGCAATTTTCCCGGCGCATGGCCAATGTCCGACGGTCCTACATCCGCGAAATCCTCAAGGTCACGCAACGGCCCGAGGTCATCTCCTTCGCGGGCGGCCTGCCAAGCCCCGACCACTTCCCGGTGCGCGGCTTCGCCGAAGCGACCCAGGCCGTGCTCGACGAGGCCGGGCCGCAGGCGCTGCAATACTCCACCACCGAGGGCTTTCCTCCGCTTCGCGAGTTCATCTCGCGCCGCTATCGCGAAAAATGGGGCCTGGACATCCCGCCCGAGGAAATCCTCATCACCTCGGGATCGCAGCAGGGATTGGACCTGATCGCCAAGACCCTGCTCGACGAGGGCGACACCGTGCTCATCGAGCGGCCGGGCTATCTGGGAGCCATCCAGTGCTTCTCCATGTTCGGCGTGGAATTCTCGACCGTGGACCTGACCCCCTCGGGGCCGGACCTCGAACAACTCGCCCTGCGCCTGGAGGAAGGCGCGCGTCTCTTCTACGTCGTGCCGACCTTCCAGAACCCCTCCTCCACGGCCTGGGATCTAACCACGCGCCAGGAGGCCGCCCGCCTGCTGGCCGCCTCGAACGCGGTGCTGCTGGAGGACAACCCCTACGGCGAACTGCGCTTCCTGGGCCACGACATGCCGCCCGTGCGGGCCTTTTTCGACGACGAGCGGGCCGTGCTCATGGGCTCGTTCTCCAAGATCGTGGCTCCGGGGCTGCGGCTGGGCTGGATCGCTGCCAAGCCCGCGCTCATGCATCATTTGGTCACGGCCAAGCAGGCCTCGGATCTGCACACCTCCACCTTCACGCAGCGCGTGCTGGCGCGCTTCCTGGCGGACACCGACCTCGACGAGCACATCGCGCTGATCCGCAAGGAATACGGCGAGCGCCGCGACTGCATGGTCGAGGCCATCGAGAAGCACTTTCCCGTGGAGGTCACGGCCTCGCGGCCCGAGGGCGGCATGTTCCTGTGGTGCGAACTGCCCGAGGGCGTCTCCGCGTCGGCGCTCTTCGAGAAGACCATCGCCTGCAACGTGGCCTTCGTGCCGGGCAGGCCCTTCTACGTGGACGGCACGGACAACGCCTTCAGGCTGAACTTCTCCAACTCCACGCCCGAGCGCATCAACGAGGGCATCAAGCGCCTGGGCGCGTGCCTGCGCGAGGCGCTGTAGCCGCACGCCTTTTCGACCACACATCAAAAACGAGCCCGGCGGGAGAACCATCCTCCCGCCGGGCTCGATATTTTTGCAACGCCACTCCTCAGAGCGCTCCGAAAGCGCCGAAGCCGACGCGTATTGCCAATACGCGAGGGTTTGACCGGTTCGAAGCAACGCCGCAGACGACGCTTTTTCAGCATCGGCCAGAGCGCTCAAAAGGCGTCGGATGCAAGGCGCAAGAAAGCGCCGGGCCCGACGTGTATAAAGATATACACGAGGGATCGGCGCTTTCGCAGCAACGCCGCAGACGGCGCCTTTTCAGCGCTCTGCAAAGCGTTCGAGCATGTAAATGCCGTAGGATGCGCGAAGATTGGGCAGGAAAGTCACCACTCGCCCTTCTTCTTCGTGGTGGTGCGTGGTGATGGTCACCTCGCGGCGCACGGCAAAGCCCTTCTTGCGACAGAAACGGCGGAAATCCTTGATCGGGATGACCCGGATGTTGGGCGTGTCGTACCACTCGTAGGGCAGTTCGCGCGAGACGGGCGCGCGGCCCAGAAGCAGGAACATCAGGCGGTTGTACCAGACCGCGAAGTTGGGGAAGCTGACGATGCCCCGCCGCCCCACGCGCAGCATCTCGCCGATGAGCCGGGCTGGCTCGTAGACCTGCTGCAGGGTCTGGGAGAGGATCACGTAGTCGAAGGACTGGTCCGGGTAGTCCGCGATCTCGGCGAAGATGTCGCCGTGCAGCACGGTGAGACCCTTGGCGATGGCGGCCGAGGCCTTCTCCTCGTCGATCTCGACGCCCGTGCCGCGCACGCCCTTCTCGCGCGTCAGATGATCGAGCAGCACGCCCGCGCCGCAGCCAAGGTCCAAAACCCGCGCGCCGGGCTCCACCCACTGGGCGATGACCGAAAGATCAAAGCGCATCGCCGCCCTCCCGCACCCTGGCCAGAGTGTCCGTCAAAAAGCCCGTGATCAGGGAGTTGAGCCGGGCGCTGGGCAGCAGGAAGGCGTCGTGCCCAAGGTCGGCCGTGATCTCGCAGAAGCTGACCTGCAGGCCGTTCTTCTTCATGGCCTGGACCATGGCCCGCGACTGGTAGGTCGGATAAAGCCAGTCCGAGGTGAACGAGGCCACCAGATAGCGGCAGGCGGCACGCGAGAAGGCGCGGGTCAGCGAGCCGCCGCCCCAGGCCTGGGCCAGGCTGAAGTAGTCGGCCGCCTTGGTCAGGTAGAGGAAGGTGTTGGCGTCGAAGCGCTCGGTGAACTTGCGGCCCTGGTGGCGCAGGTAGCTCTCCACCTGGAATTCGGGCTCGAAGCGGTAGGTCAGGCTGCAGCGATCCTGAAGGTTGCGGCCGAACTTGCGGCGCATGGCCTCGTCGGAAAGATAGGTCACGTGGCCGACCATGCGCGCCACGGCCAGGCCGTAATCCGGGAAGGGCCCGCCGTGATAGGCCCCTTCGTTCCAGGCGGGATCGGCCATGATGGCCTGGCGCGCGACCTCGTTGAAGGCGATGGCAAGGGCCGAGTGCTCGCAGGTGGTGGCCAAGGGGATGGCCGAGGCCACGCGCTCGGGATAACGCACCGACCATTCGAGCACCTGCATGCCGCCCACGGAGCCGCCCACGACCGAGAGCAGGCGCTTCACGCCCAGGTTATCGAGAAGCAGCCGCTGCGCCTCGACCATGTCGCCGATGGTCACGATGGGGAAATCCATGCCCCAGAATTCGTCCGTGCCGGGCTTGATGGAGGCCGGGCCGGTGGAGCCCATGCAGCTTCCCAGCACGTTGGAGCAGACCACGAAATATCTGTCGGTGTCTATGGGCTTGCCCGGCCCGATCATGATATCCCACCAGCCGGGCTTTTGGTCCTCGCTAGTGTAGTAGCCTGCGGCGTGCGAATCGCCGGTCAGGGCGTGGCAAACGAGCACGCAATTGTCGCCCTCGGGCGAAAGCTCGCCCCAGGTCTCGTAGGCAAGGGTCACGGGGCCGATCTCGCGGCCGCATTCCAGGCGCAGGGTGTGCGGCGGTTCGGCCAGGGTGGCGAAGCGCTTCTCCACGCGCCCCACGGAACCGCCGACAAGGGAAGTGACGTCGTATTCGCTCATGATTTCGTCGTCATAGCCATGCCGCGCCCAGGCTGCAAGCCCGGACGGCGAAAACGGAGCTTGAACACGCGAGTACTTCCGGCATCAGGCCTCGGCCGGGGCGACGGCCGGCGCCTGGGCCTTCGCGCGTAGCACGCGCCAGGTGAAACGCGTCATGAGCGCCAGGGTCAGGGCGATGAAAAAGGCGTTCACGCCGAAGATCAGGGCTTCGAGCCCCTGCGTGTCGAGGATGGCGTCCGGGATCTTGACCAGTTGCACGCCCATCTCCATGAACAGGCCGATGACCAGAAAGCACATGCCGTAGCCGTGGCTCAGATGGTCCAGCCGCTCCTGCACGGGCGAAAGCATGGCCGGATAGAGCCGTGCGAACTTCATCAGCGATTCGCGCTCCTCCGCCAGCACGCCGTAGGCGATGAGGATCGTGCCCAGGCCGTCGGAAACTCGTTCGAGTTCGTCGATGTCGTCGGCGGCGCTTAGGACCAGGGGCACCATGTCCCACAGGATGTCGAAGGCGATGGCCATGATCGCCAGATTGAACAGGACGATGGCCGAGCGGCCCGAAAACGGACGCGCAAGGAAGGAAACGAGCCTGGACACGGACGGCCTCCTGCGGGATGGATGCGGCCCGGTCAACAACCGAGCGCGGCTTCGAAAGCTTCCTGGACCTTGTCCGCCGGACGTCGCTCGGGCACGGTGCGCCTCTCGATCCTGCCGTCGCGGTAGGCTTCGGAGACGTAGAGCGCGCAGTAGCAGGCCCCGTACTCGGCCACGTCGTCGGCCCGGTAGGCGCAGGGACAGATGATATCGCGGTCCTTGTCGTACTGCCCAGTGGCCAAGCGGCAGGGGCAGGCCATGTAGCCGTAGCGCTCCTTGTTCACCAAAAGCCCTTCCAGCAGTGGCATGGTGTAGGACTCGTCAGGATTAAAGAGGAAACCCTGCTTTTCCTGCAAGGGCTTGAGCCTGGCGTAGAGTTCCTTGGCGTCCATGAAGATACCCCCCTGCCCCGGCAGCACCCGTGCGTCTCTTGCGAGCGGGCGCATCCGGATCGGCTGATCAGCGCGTACGTTTGCGTACCTGGGCGTATTCGGGCGCGGTCAGCCGCTCCCTTTCCTTTCTTCTCTCGACTATAGCTTCAGTGCGGCCTTCAGATCGGCCTCATTGAAGCCCACGACCACCGTGTCGCCCACCAGTATGGTGGGAAAGGACAGGGCGGAGTTGTGCTTTTTCACTTCCTCGATGGTCTGCTTGCGCTCGTCGCCTTCGAGCTTGTCCACGTATGTCAGTTCGTAAGCCACCCCGCAGTCGTCGAGGAACTGCTTGGCCTTCTTGCAGTGGATACAGGTGGTAAGTCCCCAGAACTTTATGGAATCCGTAGGCATTCGCTGTTCCTCGTTTGTGATCTGTCAATGTATGGAAGAATGGGGCATCGTATCGGCTTGCCGCGCCATGTCAACACGCTTCTGCGCGCCGGGGCGGGTCATCCCCGCCGCGCGAACCACGCTTCGAGCCGCCGCGAGGCAAGGGAGAGCGAGAGGCAAAGGGCCAGGTAGCAGGCGAAAACGGTCAGCCAGACCTCGTAGACGCGCGAGGTCGAAGCCATGACCGCCATGGCCTGGAAGGTCAGCTCCGGGATGGAGATGACCGAGACGATGGACGAGGCCTTGATGGTGGCGATGAACTGCCCGGCCAGGGAGGGCACGGAGCGCCGAAATGCTTGCGGCAGCACCACGCGCACCAACCTCTGGCGCGGCGAGAGGCCGAGCGCGTAGGCCGCTTCCCACTGGCCGCGTTCCACGGAGAGAATGCCTGCGCGCACGATCTCGGCAATGTAGGCGCCCTCGTAGAGCGCCAGGGTGAGTACGGCCGAGCAGAAGGCCGTGAAGCGCGCGGGCGGCGCGGCCCAAAAGGCCAGCGTCTCCTGCCAGGGGGCGGAGAGCCCGCGCGCCATATCCTCCACGCCGAGCCAGGCCATGATCTGGTCGCCGATGAAGAAGTAGAAGAGGAAGATGAGCACGAGCGGCGGCGTGTTGCGCACGAAGGTCACGTAGCTGCCCGCGACGAGCCGCCAAAAGAGCCGCCCCCGGCGGCGGCCCGGACCGGCTACGGCCGATCCGGCCACGCCCATGAGCGTGCCGACGATCAGGGCCAACCCCATGGACCAGACCGAGAGCTTGAGCGTGGTCAAAAGCCCCTGAGTCAGGATATTGGCCACGAGCGCCCCGGTCTCGGGATCGCGCCGCGCGAACATGGTCAGCACCGAGGACCAGCGCCACTGGTAGTCCAGGTCCACGGCGAAGAGCCAAACCACATAGCCCGCTACTGCGGCCAATAGCGGCAGGAGTACGGCATCGAGCTTGGTGGAACGGACTTTGGTCAGTGGCTGCATATCTGTCGGCTCATTCCACAGACCGCTAACGGTCTGCCCGTTCCTTCACTAAGGCAACTGATCCGCCCAGTCGCGGGTTTCGAACCAATACCGGCGACGCTCCTTGAACCAGCCCTCGGCCTCCACAGCCCTGATCCAGGAGTCCAGCAGATTCAGGGAGTCGGGATCGCCCTTGCGCAGGGCCATGGCGTTGGGCTCGCTGGTGAAAGTGCCGGAAAAGGGCAGATAGAGCTTGCCGGGATTGGCGATGGCCTCGAAGGCGGGTTTGGGCGCCATGGAGACGAAAGCCTGGGCGCGGCCGGAGAGCACTTCCTGTACGGCCTGCGGCTCGTCGTTGAAGAGCAGCAGCTTGGCCTTGGGCAGGAATTTCTCGGCCGCCTTGGCCGCCGTGGTGCCCGCGCGGGCCGCCACGGTCACGGAGGGGTCGTCGAAATCCTCGATACGCGTCTTGCCGGGCAGGCGCTGCGTGTTGGCCACGATAGACATGCCCGAGACGTCGTATGGGATGGTGAAATTGACCTTCTTGGCGCGATCGGCCCGGATGCTCATGCCGCCGATGATGACGTCGAACTTGCCGGTCAAAAGCGCCGGGATGATGCCGTCCCACTTGGTGGGCACGAGTTCGAGCCTGACCCCGAGATCCCCGGCCAGCCGCCGGGCCACGTCGATCTCGAAGCCGATGAACTCGCCGTTCTTGTCTTTCATGGCCCAGGGCTCGAAGATGTCCATGCCCACGCGCAACACGCCGCGCCGAAAGACCTGCTCCATGGTCCCGGCCTCGGTCAGGTCGCGCCGCACGTCGGCCATGGCGGGCAGCGCCGCGAGAATGGCCAGCAGGCAGGCGATGATGATAGTCGTGCGTCTCATGTCGTTCTCCTTGTCGTACGTCTGATTCCGGGACGCACGGCGTATGCGTCGCGCGTCCGGACGATTTGCCTAGAGGATCTGGCTCAGGAAGCGTCTGGTGCGCTCCTCGCGCGGGGCGAGGAAGAATTCGGCCGCCATACCCTCCTCCACTACCGCGCCCTGGTCCATGAACACGATGCGGTCCCCGGCCTCGCGGGCGAAGCCCATCTCGTGGGTCACGACGATCATGGTCATGCCCTCTGCGGCCAAGCCGCGCATGACCTCCAGAACCTCGCCGATGACTTCCGGATCGAGGGCGCTCGTGGCCTCGTCGAAGAGCATGATCCTGGGCCGAAGCGCCAGGGCCCGAGCGATGGCCGTGCGCTGTTGCTGCCCACCGGAGAGCGCCGAGGGATAACTGTCCGCCTTGTCCAAGAGTCCCACGCGGTCGAGCAATTCGCGACTAGCAGCCGTGGCCTCGGCCCGGCTCTTGCCCTGGGCCAGCCGCTGCGCGAGGTTCACGTTCTCAAGCACGCTCAGGTGCGGAAAGAGGTTGAAATGCTGAAAGACCATGCCCACCCGCCTTCGCACCAGATCGCGGTTCGCGCGCGATGCCTCGACATCGATCCCATCCACGACGACCCGGCCCGCGTCAGGGCTCTCCAGGCCGTTTATCATGCGCAAGAGCGTGGACTTGCCCGAGCCCGAAGGGCCGATAACCACCACCACCTCGCCCTGACGCACGTCGAGGTCCACCCCGCACAAGGCGCACTGCCCACGCTCGAAAGACTTGCGCACGCCCCGCACGGAGACGACGACCGGGCCAAGCGGCTTGGCCGGGGGCCGGGCGGGTTCGGTTCGTTCGACCAGAAACGCCATGCTCAAGCCTCCACGCGCACGCGCCTCTCCAGGGCCCGCGAGAGCGCCGAGAGGGTGCAGGTCACGATCAGATAGAGCGCGGCCGCCGTGAACCATATTTCGAAGGTCATGAATGTGTCGGAGACGATTTTTTGCGCCTGAAACGTCAACTCGAAGATCGAGATGATGGACAAGAGCGCCGAATCCTTGACCAGGGCCACGGTCTGGCCGGTCAGCGGCGGCAGCGCACGGCGAAGCGCCTGGGGCAGGATGACCCTGGCGTAGGCCTGGCGGGTGGAGAGTCCCAGGCTGTAGGCGGCCTCCCATTGGCCGCGCGGCAGCGAGACGATGCCCGCGCGCATGATCTCCGAGGCGTAGGCCCCCTCGAACAGGGCCAGGGCGATCACGCCCGCCCAGAACCGGTCCATGTCCAAAAGCGGCGCGAAGACGAAATAGACGACGAATATCTGGATCAGGAGCGGAGTGTTACGCACGGTCTCCAGATAGCAGCGCGCCACCAGACGGCCGGTGAAGGAATTCGAAAGCGAGAGCAGGCAGGCCGAAAGGCCGATCACGAAGCTCAACGGCAGGGCCAGGGCGGCGATCCAAAGCGTCAGGGCGAGACCGGAAAGCAACGGTCCGGCCGTGAGACCGGCCTCGCCCGTCTCCAGGATGAAGCGCGGCACCGCGTACCATTGCCAGTGGTAGCCGAGGTTTCGCGCGCCCTCCAAAAGGCCGTGCGTCACGATCGCGACGAGCGCCACGAAGGTCGCGAGATCGGGCAGGACGCGCCATAGCGCCTCGGCCTTGCATACGGAGCGCGGCATCGGCGAATCGGGGGCGGGCGAGGAGAAGGGAGTGGGGGTGCGGGCGTTCATGCGTCACGGCCGGGGCCTTTCGGCCCGTCGCTGTCTCCCGGGCCCGAGGGTTCGGTGCAGCCGGTGATGAAAAACTGCTTGCCGCCCAGGATGGTCAGGCAGCCGATTCTGCGCATGGATCGTTCCTCCCAGAAATGGCGCGGACGCGCCTGCATGCCCGGTCCACGCAGACCGTGGGCGCCGTTGCGAGCAATACAAGCGTTTCATGCCACAGCGTCCCGTCCGTGGCAAGGCGACAAAAATGTTTCCATGGCTCCTTCCCGGCAGCGGAAGAAAGCGCACAGGCACGTTCCCAAAGGCTGGCTGGGCCGCGCGGATCAGATTCTTTGCGCCGGAGGCGCGTCCTCGGCGTCCTCGGCCAACGGCAGGGTCACGAAGATGGCCGTGCCGTGCTCCGGGGAGCTTTCGAAATCCACGTGCCCGCCCATGACCTCGGCCATGAGCCGCGCGGAATAGGCTCCAAGGCCTGTGCCGCCCTTGCGGTTCGCGGTGGCGTACTTCTGCATGAAGCGCGGCAGCACCTCGGCCGGAACTTCCCCGGCGTTGCGGATTGAGATCACGGCCCCAGCGGCCGTGGCCGCAAGCATGACCGTCACCTCGCCTCCCCTTGGGCTGGCTTCCACGGCGTTCTTGACCAGGTTGGAGAGCATGGAGGCGGCCAGAAGCGTCTCGCCGCGCACCTCGAAGCGCTCGCCGGATTCGGGCGGGCGGGCATCGCCGTCTTTTCCGGCGATACGCACGGAAAGCCCCACGTCCCGGGACATGGCCTGGGCCCGCGCCTCCCAGAGCACGCGGTCGAGCACGGCGAGCACGTCCACGCGCTCGGGCCTGAAGTCGTAGCTGCCCTGCTCCATCTTGTAGAGATCCAGGGAGAGATTGATCATCTCAAGCATCCGGAACCCCGCCTCGCGGATACGCTCCAGATCCTCGGCCTGCCCGGGCGTGAGCGGCCCCTCCTCGGCGATGATGACCGGGTAGGAAATGATCGCGCCGAGCGGCCCCTTGAGATCGTGCCGGGCCATGCGCTCCACGTCCTGTCGCAACTCCTCGTCGCGCTTTCGCTCGGTGACGTCGTCGATCACCCAGATCACGCCTCGGGAGATATCGGCCGGGTCCAGGGCCTTGCCCCATACCTGGCACCACACGGGCGTACCGTCCTTGCGACACAGTTCGTGCACGCCCTGATGCTGTCCGCCCGTGGCCACGCTCTCGGCCAGCATGGCCCTAAAACCCCTGAAACGCTCCTCGTCGAGATGCAGACGCGAGACGTCCATGCCTTCCATCTCCTCGGGCGCGTACCCGAAGATGGCCGCGAGGCGGGCGTTGGCGCGGCGGATGCGCGGTCCATCACCAACCAGCATGACGCCCACCTGGCTGTTCTCGAAAATGGTGCTCAGCTCGTCCAATGCCTCGCGAAGCTGCGTCTGGGCGCGCGTCAGGGCGGTTATGTCGTGACACACGGCCTGAATCTGACCGCTCGTCTCGTCCACGGGCGTAAGCCCGATGTCCAGCCGCACCACGTCGCCTCCGGGCCGGGCCATGTCGCAGCGAAAACGCGCCCGGCCGCCGCCGCGCATGCGATCGATGACCTCGTTAATGCGGATGCAGGCCGTGGGAGAGAAGAGGTCGGTGAACTTGCGGCCCTTGATCTCCCTGCCGTTTCGGGCCGTAAGCAGATGCGCGGTGGCATTGGCGTCGATGACCGAACCGGCGTCGTCAAGCACGAAGACCGCCTCCACCGATGCCTCGAACAGGGCACGGTAGCGGGCCTCGCTGGCGCGTAACGCGTCCTCGGCGCGCCGCCTGGCGTCGATGTCCATGATCACGCCCTCCTGATGGAGGACATGGCCTTCCTCGTCACGTACCAGGATTTTGTCCGACCGCACCCACACGGGCGTGCCGTCCTTCTTCTTCCAGAGCATCTCGCGCGAGACGGGTCCGGAAGCCGCCAGCGTCTCGCGGACGTGCCCGGCCCGTTCGGCGGGATCGAAGTACACGTCGCGGGCCATGTCCGTGACCGCAGCCAGGAGTTCGGCGGCCGATGCGTAGCCCAGAATGCCCGCCAAGCCTTCGCTTGCGCACAAAAGCTTGCCGTCCAGGGTGCTTCGGAACAGGCCGAAGAGGGAGGAACCGAGCACGGCGGGCCAGGACGCGCTGCAACACTCTACGCAGACGAGGGGCGAACGCACTTGGTTCACGCACTCGCGGCCGCAGGACGGTGTGTCCGTGTCAGGGCCTCGTTCGGCCCCGCTCATGGGATCGTCGCCTTTCATGAGTATAGTCGATACCCCAAGAATATGGGTTGTGCAGCTATTTTTCGCGCCCTTTCGAGACATCGTTCAGGGACCAGTCCCAATCGGTGTAGCGGATGCGCACGCCGCCCTGGCGCGATTCGATCCGGCCGCGCAGTTCATCGTCGGCGTATCTGAGGACGAAGGCCAGCTTCTCCGCGTCGTTTCCCCAGTCCCCGCCGAACCAGTCGAAGACTTTGACGAGACGTAGCGTTCCGTTTTCGAGCCTATTGAAGGCAGGGTCGTTTATGTTCGCCCGCGTCAGTTCGTCCAGTGTCGTCTCCAGATCCTCCGGTTCGAAGGGCCGCGCGTGCAGCCGGGGACAGCCCATGGAAGCGCAGTTCACCGCAAAGTGCACGCGCGGATCACGAAAACGCGGACGCAGGATCTCATGCTCGACGTGGTCGAGGTGCACCAATTCGCCGTCGAGTTCCACGAATCTGATCCGCCAGGGATTGGTGAAGAATCCGCCGATGTCCTTGATGGAGGAAATGCCTGGATAATGCTTGAGGATGAGCTTGAGCGTCCAGGCGTTGTAGACGTTGAGGTAATGGGCGTAGGCCTGCATCTCGGTGAGCTTGTCGGTCTTCACCGCGGCCAGGATGGCGAGATAGGCGTCCAGTTTGTCCTCGTCCGCCTTCAGACCGGCATAATCGACCAATCCATCGACCACGTGACGCGCGAGAAGCTCCGCGTAGAGACTGTTGTCCACCCGGGCGTGCGCGCCGCCCGCGAGGACGCACACGAGCGCCGCTCCGAGCAGGATCTGCATGATGCGTCGCATGGAATTCTCCTTTTCCGTCGTCGAGGAGCCCGGCGCTGTTTTTTCGACAGCAGCATCCGTACCATAGCACCAAGCAGGGCGAATTGCAGCCTCTGCCGCGCGATATGCGTCTTTTTCGGGCGAGTCGCGCCAACTCCGCGCGGGGACGACGGAGACGACGCGCAATTTTCCCCTGACGGATTGATGCCGCCGTGATAGGGTCAGCCACCAGAACTGAAAAACAAGCGTGCCCATGCCGTCAAGTGTCGGGCCGCGACCGGAGCGCAACATGGCTGGACACGACTACGACATCGGCATCATCGGCGGCGGCGCGGCCGGGTTGACCGTGGCCGCCGGAGCGGCGCAACTCGGCGCGAAGACCCTGCTCGTCGAGAAGGATCCCGCCCTGGGCGGGGACTGCCTGCATTACGGCTGCGTCCCGAGCAAGACGCTCATCCACACGGCCAGAGTCCATCACCAGACGCGCCATCTCTCCAGATACGGCCTGACCGACGTTGACGTGCCGCCCGTGGACTTCGCCAGGGTCGCGGCACGCATCCGCGAGGTCATCGCGACGATCCAGAAGCACGACTCGCCCGAGCGCTTCCGCTCCCTCGGCGCATGTGTGGAATTCGGCGCGCCGGAATTCGTGAACGAACACACGGTGCGCTTGAACGGCAAAGCTGTCTCGGCCCGCGCCTGGGTCGTGGCCACGGGCTCATCGCCCGCCATACCGCCCATCGAGGGCCTGGCCCAGACCCCGTACCTGACCAACAAAGATATCTTCTCCCTCGAACGCCTGCCCGGTTCGATGCTCATCCTTGGTGCGGGCCCCATCGCCATCGAGATGGCCCAGGCCTTCTCGCGCCTGGGCTGCAAGGTCGGCGTGGTGCAGCGCTCGAACCGAATACTGAGCCGCGAGGACGAGGACATGGCAGCGCTGGTGCAGCAGGCCCTGGAGGCCGAGGGTGTGGTCTTTCACCTCGGCTGCGAGGTCAGGCGGGTGCGCGAGGCGGGCGGACAGCGCGAGGTCGTGACGGCCTTCACGGACGGCCGCGAGACCGTGCTGCGTGCCGAGGCACTGCTCGTGGCCATGGGCCGCGAGCCCAATATCCACGGCCTGGGCCTGGACAACGCCGGGATCGCGGCCGGCCAAAAGGGCATATACGTGGACGCACACATGCGCACCAACCAGAAGCATATCTACGCGGCCGGAGACGTGACCGGCCGCTATCTGTTCACCCACGCGGCGGGCTACGAGGGCGGCATCGTGGTCGCGAACGCCATCGTGCGCTGGCCACGCAAGGCCGACTACACTTTTTTCCCTTGGTGCACCTACTGTTCGCCCGAGCTTGCCAGCATCGGCCACAACGAGACGAGCGCGCGCAAGGCGGGCATCGCATACGAAACCTGGACAGAGGAGTTCGCGGCCAACGACCGGGCCGTGTGCGAAGGCGAGACCACGGGCAGGATCAAGTTGTTGCTCGGTGCCCGGGGCAAACCCATCGGAGTGCAAATACTGGGCTCGCGGGCGGGCGATCTGCTCGGCGAATGGGCGGGGGTGCTTGCGGGCGGGGTCGGCATGTCCAGGCTTGCCGGAGCGGTGCATCCCTACCCCACGCTGGCGGAGATCAACAAGCGGGTCGCAGGCGGAGCCCTCGGCGCGAAACTTTTCTCGAACTTCACGCGCAAGACCCTGGCCCTGTTCTTCAACTACCGGGGCAAGGCCTGCGGAGCGACGCGCGAGAGGCGCTAATGTCTACGCTCGGCGAGCGGCCCGGACAAATTCTTCAAACAGCCGTGCCTGACTGCGATGGAGAGGGAGGTACTCCGGGTGCCACTGCACACCGAGCACGAGCCGCTTGCCATTTACCTCGACAGCCTGGACCACGCCGCTTGGCTCCATGGCCACTATGCGTACGTCCTCGCCGGGACGGTCGATGGCCTGATCGTGCAGCGCGTTGACGCGACACGTTTCGCACCCCAAAATACGCACGAGCCGGGAATCCTTCTCCACACGTATTTTTTTGCGCGGCAAAAGACTCCTGATATTGGGCGATTCGCCATAGAACCCAGCGAGATGCTGGTGCAGGCTGCCTCCGAGCACGACGTTGATCAACTGCGCGCCACGACATATCCCGAGTACCGGTAGGTCGCGCGCGAGCGCCTCGCGCAGCAAACCCAGTTCCAGTTCGTCGCGTTTCGCATTCAGGCCTGGATTGCGCGTGGTCAACACCCGTCGGATGAGAAAAAGTAACGGAAAGGTCACCATGGCCGCCAGACGCCGGACGACGCCAGTTTCTCCCACGGCCATTTCCTCGGGCGACGGCAGGGGATCTGCGCCGTACAGTGCCGGGGCCACATCCGCACCGCCGCCCAGAATCAAGCCATCCAACCCTTCGATGCCGCTCGGCCGTGAAGGAGTGATGCGGCGGCAGGCTCCTCCAGCCCGCCAGATCGCCAGACACGTGAACCACCAAGCCGCAAGTCCTCCTCGATCGGGGCCGGTGACGCCCAGCATTGGCCGCTTTGCGCTCATTTCCCGAACCACGCTCCAAGCGACTCAATCCACTCTTCCACCATGCCCGCCAGAATCTCGCCGGGCCGGTCCAGATAAGCCTTGGCGTATTCTGCAAGGCGTTCTTTGTCGTCGGCCAGCTTCTCAATCATGAGCCAGTCGCTCCACGGCAGACTCAGGCTCCAGCCTGGCTCGTCGATCTGGCAGTTTGGCAAGCGGTAATGGAAGGCTGGCCGCGCCTTGACGAGATGGGTTTCCACGGGAGCGGACATGACTTGATCGTAATCAAGGTGGGCAAAGAGCGGCAGCATGTCCAGCGGACGATTCCGGGTCGGGTTGTGCCTCAAGTAGTCGCCAATGAGTGTTTTCAATTCCGGGCCGTAGCCCTCGGCCAGAATGAGCCGGGCGTATGATCCGGGAAAAGGGCGGACGAATGGCGAGAGCTTGCGGGCGATGTCCACGGTGCCGCGTTCCACGAGACGGTCATGGAGCAGCACATACGCCTTGAGTATGTCGCGCAGAGCCTCCGCGTCCAGTCGTGCTGCTTCCACATTGAACTGTGCGCCGAACGCGTAGACCAGTGCGGCGCGTGTACCCTTGGCCCCGGCCCGGTACAACTCCAGACGCAACTCGTCCATCTGTTCCAGCTCAGACAACGGAATGGGCGGGGCTACAATCTCGTGCGGCACCACGCTTCCGGCAAGCCTGGCCAAAAGATCATCCAGCCGCGCCTTGTCCGCGGCATCCTCCATGGTGATGCCCAGTTTGTCGAGATAGGGACGGTACTCATGGCTCTTCAAGATATCCGCGTCGAGTTCTACCTGAAATGAACCGTGCCGCGTCTCCTCGATGCGGATCACGAACGCGCCTTTCTCCGCTATGCGACCGCCAAACACCTTGAGGACAGCCGCCGCCAAATCGGCGAGAGGCAGTCCGGCCATCTCCATCTCCACCCCCACTCGCCGCTCGCGCCCTTCGGGAGTTTTGGTCTCCTCGGGCATTGGAAATCGTATCGCTGCCATGCGTCTTGATCCTCTCCTTCCGCGCGCCTCCATGCAAGGTGGGGAACGCGGGCCAAAGTATGCTAGGCTGATATGTAGCATATCCTCGCGGCAAGGCAAAAATCCCGTCGCGCCAGAGAAGGAGGACGTCATGAACCGGGAAAACGCTTCCCACCGCAAGGTGGTCGTCGTCGGCACTGGGCTGGTGGGCATGTCCTATGCTTATGCACTGGGCATCAAGGGATTGGTGCGCGAAATCGGACTGGTCAATCGCACCTTGGACAAAGCGCAAGGGGAAGCGTTGGACCTGAACCACTGTCAGCCTTTTGTAAACCCTGTCTCCGTGAACGCCGGAGGATTCGAGATGTGCCGCGACGCGCAAATCGTGGTCATCGCCGCAGGCGTGAATCAGGAGCAGGGACAGACGCGGCTCGACCTCATCGAAAAGAACGCCGCGATAATCAAGGAGACTGTTCCCAGGATTCTGGAGTACAACCCCGAGCCTATCCTGCTCGTGGTCAGTAATCCCGTGGACATCCTGACCCACGTGGCGATCAAGGTCTCGGGCCTGCCGCCGGGACGGGTCATCGGATCTGGCACGGTTCTGGACACGATGCGCTTTCGCTCCCTTCTTTCGGAGGTCTACGAAGTGGACGCACGCAACGTGCACGGCTACGTCGTCGGCGAACACGGCGACAGTGAGGTCCTGGTCTGGAGTCGGGTAAACATCGCTGGCATTCCTCTCCTTGAATACTGCGCGGCCTGCGGCAAATCCATCGCGGCCCGAAAGAAGAGCATTGAGGATGACGTTCGCAACGCCGCCTACCATGTCATCCAGAAAAAGCAGGCCACCTATTACGCCATCGGGCTGGCCATGGTCCGCATCACCGAGGGCGTGCTCATGAACCAGCACAGCGTGCTTACCGTGGGAACGCTCATGCGGGGAGAATATGGGCTTTCCAACGTCTGCCTCTCGCTCCCGTGCGTGGTGGGATCGAACGGCATCGAGCGTGTGCTTGCAAGTCCCTTCGCCGACGATGAGGAGCACGCACTCCTCGATTCGGCCTCGGTATTGCGAGAGGGACTGTCGTCCATAGGATACTGAGGCGGCAAGCCCGCGAATAGCGCAAAACAAAACGCCCGGCTGTTTCCACCTGACGACGTTTCCTGCTATCGTGCCGGAAACCATCGGGAGCGGACATGGACGGATTTCAGGAGTGGTACACGCATACGGCCCTGATCATCGCCCGGATCATCGAATCCATCGGCATCGTCGTCCTGGTTCTGGGCGTGGGCTCCACGTTCGTCAGGTATCTGCGGGACAGGTTCCTCGCGGGCGGGCAGCGACAGGAGAGCTACCGCAGCGCCCTGGGCAAGGATATCCTGCTCGGCCTCGAATTCCTCGTGGCGGCGGATATCATCGGTACCGTAGCCGTACACCCGAGTTACCAGTCCCTGGGCGTGCTCGGCCTTCTGGTCCTCATCCGGACCTTCCTCAGCTTCGCCCTGGAGATCGAGATCGAGGGCCATTTCCCCTGGAAGAAGACCGAGCACGAGATCAGACGGCTTCAGGCCGAGAACGCGAGACTCGCACAACAGGCGGCCGCGCGCGAAACCGCATGACCGCATATTGTCATGCGGGCCAGAGCACCGGCAAAAGCCCTACGCACACCACAAACGCCACGATGGTCACGGGAATGCCGACCCGCAGATAGTCTGTGAAACGATAGCCGCCCGGCCCCATGACCAGCAGATGCGCCGGGTGCGACAAGGGACTCGCGTAGCTGGCCGAGGCCGCCATGGCCACCGTCATCATCAAGAGGTGCGGCGAGATGGACAGGTCCGCCGCCGTGGTCAAGGCCACCGGAGACATGAGAACCACAAGCGCGGCTGTGGGAACGACCTGGGTGCACAGCACCGTGATCAGGAAGAGCGCGGCCACCACCCAGCGCGGCCCCATGTCGCCCACCAGGGCGATCAGCGCCTGCGCCCCCATCTGTGCGGCCCCAGTCTGCTCGATGGCGATGCCAAGCGGCAGCATGCCCGCGATGAGAAACACGACCCGCCACTCGATGGCCCGGTAGGCCTCGTCCATGCTCAGGCATCCGGCCAGCACCATGAGCGCCGCGCCGGTGAGGGCGGCGATGGAGATGGGCACGAGCCCAAGTATGGCGCTAACGAGGACCGCAAGCATTATGGCTGCGGCCGCCGGGGCCTTTTCCATGCGCGGGGCCTGGATCGCGGACTGGTCGAGCACCAGGAAGTCCGGATCGCGCGCCAAGGCCGCAATACTCTTTCGCGGGCCGTAGACGAGCATGGCATCGCCAAATTGCAGCGCCAGGTCCTGAAGCCCGGTCCGTCGCGCACGGCCACCCCGCCACAGGGCCAGCACATTCAAGCCGTAATGCTCGCGGAAGCGAAGCTCGGCCAGATTTCGCCCCGTAAGCGTGGTTCTGGGCGAGAGCAGCACCTCCGTGACCGAGACCTGCTGCGACTCCAACTCGGCCAGAAGGGTCGGCGAGGTCTCCGTGATTTCAAGGTCCTGAAGGCTCTGCAAGACCTCCAGATCGCTTTTCGCGCCGTGCAGAACGAGCGTGTCGCCAGCCCGGACGATCTCCTCGGGCGAAGGCATACACTGTGGCTCCCCGTCGCGGACGATGCCCACTACGGTCAGGCCGAAGGCGTTGCCCAGGCGGCTCTCGGTCAGGTCGTGGTCCACCAGGACCGACCCTTGGGGAACGTGCACGGACATGAAGGCGCTGCCGGACGGATCGCCGGGCACCTGTCCCGCATCCAGCATTTCGACATCTTGCACGATACCGAGCTTGCCGACCTCCTCGAGCGCGTCACGCGTCCCGAGAAGCACGAGGGCATCCCCGGCCGCGAGCGGCCGGTGCAGCATGTCCTGTCCGCCCTCGCCTCCTTCGGCCCGCAGGGACAGCACGTGCACGCGGTGCTCACGCCGAAGCGAGCTTTGCGCAAGCGATTTCCCCACAAGCGGCGAGTCCTCACCCACGACGCCCCGGGCGATCTGAAGGCACCCCGCCACAAGCCCGCCGGTCAGATTGGAAGGATCGGCGCGCAGGTGCCTGCTGCCGTGAAAACGCCTGAGGTGCTCGATCGGTCCGTGCACGATGAGGACGTCGCCTGCCTGGATGCGCTCCGAAGGGTCCGGGGCGAGACGCATCTCTCCTCTCCTGCGCAGGGCCAGAACCGTGAGGTGCAACGCCGAACCAAGCCGCGTCTCGCGCAGGGTGCGGCCCGCCAGGGGCGAGCCGGGCCTGATGGCCAGCGAAAAGACGTGCGTGTCGAGTTGATAGGTCGTCTCGGTGGCGCTGCTCCCGCCTTCTTGCGTCTGCAGGCTTCGCCTGGGCAGGAGATGCCGCCCGACGAGCGCCATAAAGAGGATACCTGCGAGCACGATGGCCCCGGTGATGGGCGTGAAGTCGAAAATGGCGAACGGAGCCAGACCGGCGTTTCGCAGCGCGTCCGTGACCAGCATGTTCGGCGGGGTCGAGATGCCGGTGAACGGACCGCCGAGCAGGCAACCGAGCGCCATGGGCAGAAGCAGGCGTGATGGGGGCCTGCCGCTGCGCCGCGCAAGATCCATGGCCGCCGGGAGCAGGATGACCGCCACAGTGATGGTGTTGATGAGCGCGGATAAAAGACTGGCTACGAGCATGAGCATGGCTACCAGCAGCCATTCGCTGCTGTGGGCGAAGCGTTGCAGTGGCTGGCCGATTCGGTAGGCGATGCCCGTGCGCGACAACCCGGCGGAGAGGATGAACATGGCCCAGACCGTGACCACGGCCGGGCTGCTGAACCCGGCCAGCGCGTCACTCGCGCCCACGAGCCCGGTCAGCGTCAGCGCCGCCAACACAAGAAGTCCCACGAGGTCCACGGCGAGCCAACCGCCGATGAACAGGACAAGGGCGACGAGGATGATGGAAAAGAGAAGTATCAGTTCAAACACCGCGCATTGTCTCCTGCCCGACGCCGGAAAGCGACGCCGCGCTCGTTTGGCGCATGCGTTGCGACGCGGCGGCCATCCCGGTTGACGTGCTTTGGGGGATGGCCGCCAGATTGCGCGGCGCGGTGTCCGTCGTCAATACAAAAAGCGCATGGGACCGCCATGGCTTCCAGCGGATTCCGATCGACTGCGTTTGCCCGCCGCATGTGCCGCGTGCATCGGGCAGACGGCCCTTCAGCCTCGCGTATGATGTCCGCAAAATCCGCAAAACCGGCTTTTGCAAAAGCCCGCTGAGCAGAAAACCGGCTTTCGGCTTGCTTACGCCGTCAACTGCGGCGGAGCCGGGCTTCGCCCGGCTCACGTGCGCATGTTATCGTTGAGCGATGTATTGATCCTCTTCGCGGACGCGACACTAGTCCTCCCTTCGGACGTTTCTGCTCATAACGGCCTGAATCTTCTTTTCCAGATCCTCGAATCTGAAGGGTTTGGAGATGTATTCATTCACGCCCGAGGCGAGAATCCGTTCCCTGTCTCCTTCCATGGCCTTGGCCGTGAGCGCGATGATCGGGATGTCGCGGTGCGCGGAAAGGGCCGAGGACGTCCTGATTTTGCGCGTGATGTCGAGGCCGGAGGCGCTGCCGTCGAGGTTCACGTCCATGAGGATGATATCCGGGTCGAACTTCCTGAGGATGGCCAGGGCCTCGTCCTGATTCCTGGCGGTGAGGCACTCGTGCCGCTCTTTTTCCAGAAGCTTGCAGGTCAGGGTTTGGCTCACCCTGTCGTCCTCGACCAGTAGTACCTTGAGCCGCCTGAGGGAACGCTCCTTGCCGCCCTCGTTCTCGTCATCCGGCTCTTTCTCGATACCGGGAACACCGACCAAGACCGAGAAACTCACAGTGGTGCCCTTGCCTTCCTCGCTCTCGATGGAAAGATCGCCGTCCATCAGACCGACCAGCCTTTTGGCGATGGTAAGCCCAAGCCCCGTGCCCTGGTGCGCCCGCTGGTACGAAACGCTGGCCTGCACGAAAGGCTCGTAGACATCGGCGAGCTTGCCCTCCGGGATGCCGATGCCCGTGTCCGTGACCGTGAAGAATATCCGCCGCTTGCCGGGAAGGCCGGGTTCCTCGGCTACCCGCGTCTCGAGCGTCACCGTGCCCTTGTTGGTGAACTTGATCGCATTGCCCAGGATGTTGAGCAGCACCTGGCTTATTCGCGCGGAATCGCCCACGAAATGGCGCTCGCCACCTTTCTCGCCCTTGACATTGAGGGTCAGGCCCTTCTCGCGCACCGCGTATTCGAAGTTCTTCAGGGCCAGATCGACCACGCTGTCGAAGTCGAAGAGTTGCTCAGCGATGACGAACTTGCCCGCCTCGATCTTGGAGAGATCGAGTATCTCGTTGATCAGGCTCAAAAGCCGCCGCCCGGAGCCGGTGGATGCGTCCACATACTCCTTTTGCTCCTCGTTGAGGCTTGTCATGGAAAGCAGTTGGAGCATGCCGAGCATGCCGTGCAGCGGAGTCCTGATCTCGTGGCTCATGTTGGCCAGGAACTCACTCTTGATACGGTTCGCGTTGGCCATCATCTCCATGGCTTGGCGCATCTTGCCCGAAGCTTCCTTGGCCTCGGTGATGTCGAAGCAGTAGCCTATGAATCCCGCGAACTTGCCGTCGAGATCGTCGTAGGGCGTGCCCACGTCGTGAATCCAGCGGTATACCCCGTCGTGTCTGCGCAGCCGGTAATCCATGCGGAACGGCTTGCGCTGTCTGAACGCTCGCTTGTAGACATTGAGACAGCGCGCCACATCCTGCGGGTGTACTCCCTTGGTCCAACCCTCGCCCTGCTCGTCCTCCAGGCTTTTGCCGGTGTAAGCCAGCCAAGTGGCGTTGAACCAGTTGCACATGCCGTCCAAGCCCGAACGCCAGATGAGGGCCGGGGACTTGTTGAGGATGCTCAGGTGGAATTCGGACGCGCGCTTGAGCTGTTCCTCGGCCAACTTGCGGGCCGTGATGTCCAGGCTCACGCCGCTCCAGCGCGTGACGCCGCCCGAAGCCAGGCTCGGCGTGCAGCGGGTGTGCAGCCAGCGCACGCCGCCTCCGGGAACAACGATGCGATGCTCCGCGTCGAGGGTTTCGAGCTTCTCCCTGGATTCGCGGACCTTGATCCTGAGCATGTCCACGTCGTCGTGGTGGATGAGTCGCAGCAGAACCCTGGCGTCCTTGAGAATCTGCGCGGGATCGACACCGAAAATCGATCGCGCGCCCTCGTTGACGAAGGAGAAGGTCTCCTCCCCGCTCTTGTCGGAGACGAACTGAAAGACGGCTCCCGGCACGCTCGCCGCCATCTCACGCATGGCCTCGGACTGGCGGCGCTCGGCTTCCATCTCCTTGACCCTGGTGATGTCCGTGAAGGTCAGCACCACGCCGTCCTGGTGGTTGTCCGCCGTCAGGAAGGGCAGAATGCGCTTGAGCAGCCATTTGCCGTCCTTGGTGCGAACTTCTTTTTCCAGCGGCTCGCCGTCGGCGAGAACCTTCTTCAAATCCTCGATCATCTGGGCTTGGCCGTCGAGGCGGTAGGCGATGTGGTCCACGGGCCGCCCGATGTCCTGGGGCAGAAGCTTGAAGGTCAGGCTGATGGCCGGGTTGTAGCGCCTGATCTGCAAATCGCGATCGAGGAACAAGGTGCCGATGTCCGAGCTGCGCAGGAGGTTGTCGTAGTCTTCGTTGAGTTGTGAAAGCTCCTTGTTCTTCTTCTCGAATTCGGCGTTGACCGTGTAGAGTTCCTCGTTGACCGAGTGCAACTCCTCGTTTGTGCTTTGCAGTTCCTCGTTGGCGGCCAGCATCTCCTCGTTGGTGGCTTGCAGCTCCTCGTTGGTGGTCTGCAATTCTTCGATCGTGGCTTGCAGATTCTCTCGCGTGCTCTGCAACTCGACCTCGAGTTCGCCCATACGCTGGCGCGTTGCGTCGTCGATCTGAAAATCCTCGTCGGGAAGGGGTTTCTCGACTCGTTTGGCGCGCTTGGCGGCGGGCCCCTGGTCGAGAAAGGAGACGTGGAAGTGATTGCTCCGGGTGCGTTCATCGGGCAGCGCCTCGACCTCGACGTCGATCTTGCGCTTCTCCTTCCCCTGCCCCACGGTCACGCCCTTGAAGATCACCTTGTCCTTGCGTGTTCCGGCCCGTTGCACCGCCGTGCCGAGGGCGAGTCTCAGGTCGCCCTCGACCATGTCCAGCACGTCGCGGACCGCGCGGCCTTCGAGGCGGGTCAGATAGCGTCCTCCGTCGCCGAAGATGTGCAGCACTTCGCGTCGTTCGTTGAGCAAAAGCCCCGAGGGCAGGTGCTTGCGCAAGAGTTGGTCGTAATCCTGGAGGATACGGCGGTCCAGCCCAGCAGCCGTCGCCAGCGGAGGCGGCGCGGGCCGTTCGCGCTCTTGGTGCGAGAGTTTGAAATCCAAGGCCAGCTTCACGTCGCGCAGCTTGCGGAATATCTTGCATTTGCTGTCCAGGGGCTCGAACTCCTCCACAAGGCCGCCAGGGCTCTCGCTGGAACCAAGGAATACGAGTCCGCCCACGCGCAGGGCGAAATGAAACATGGCCAGGGCCTTGTCTTGGGCGGCCGGATGCAGATAAATCAGCAGGTTGCGGCAGGTCACCAGGTCCATCTTGGTGAACGGCGGATCGCTGATGATATTGTGCTGGGCGAAAACGATGTGCGAGCGCAAATCCTGGTTCACGCGCATGTGGGTGGGGCTTTCTTCCTTGAAGAAACGCGCCAGCCGGGCCGGAGAGACGGAGGACAACCTGGTTTTCTCATAGATGCCCAGCGAGGCCGTATCCAGGGACTCCTTGTGGGCGTCCGTGGCGAAGACGCTGATTTTGCCGTGAAACCCCGAGCGCTCCGCGCCCTCCACGAGCAGCATGGCCACGGAATACGCCTCCTCGCCCGTGGCGCAGCCCGCGATCCAGGCGCGAACCTCGTCTTGCCCTGCGGCCCCGACGAAGATTTCGGGAACAGCCTTGCGCTCCAGGGCCTCGAAGGCGGGCTGGTCCCGAAAGAAGCTGGTCACGCCGATGAGCAGATCCTTGTACAGCGAATTCAGCTCGTCCGCGTTCGCCGAGAGAAAGGCTAAGTAGTCGGTCAGCGAGTTGATCTGGCGAATGGACATGCGTCGCGCGAGTCTGCGGCCCACGGTCGTGGGCTTGTAGTCGGCGAAATCGATGCCATACTGCCGCTTCAGGAGCTTGAAGACGGCCGTGGTCCCGTCGTCGTCCTGGATGTGGCGCAGCGAATCGTCCTCGCCCGCGTGGCGTACCGACATGGGGTTGGAGATGTACTTGACGATCATGTCCGGCATGGCTTCCGGAGGCAGCACGAGGTCCACCGCGCCCGAAGCGATGGCGCTGCGCGGCATGCCGTCGAACTTGGCCGACTCGGGAGACTGGACGACGACCAGGCCGCCCGCCTCGTTGACATCGCGAATGCCGCGCGAGCCGTCCGATCCTGTTCCCGACAGCACCACGGCGATGGCGCGCTCGCCCGCGTCCTTGGCCAGGGAGCGGAAAAAGACGTCGATGGGCAGGTCGAGGTGGCCGTCGGCCTTGCGGTCTTCAAGGATCAGCCGGCCGTCCTGCACGGTCATGCTTTTCTTGGGCGGAATCAGGTAGACCGAATCCGGCTGCAGTTCCATGCCGCTTTCCACGCGGTGGATGGACATGGACGTGTGACGGGCAAGCAATTCGTCCATCAGGCTCTTGAAATCGGGAGAGAGGTGCTGGATCACCACGAAAGCCAAGCCGGAGTCCGGCTGCATGCGATGGAAAAAGGTCTGCAGCGCCTCCAGGCCGCCGGCCGAAGCGCCCAGGGCCACAATATGGAAGCCTGCCGACCCGGGCTCTTCGCGCCCCGGCCCGGCAGGCTCCGCCGTGACCTTTTCCGCCACCCCCGAATCGGGCAAGACCTTGTCCCCCCCCGCTCTACTGCCGGAAGCAGCCTTGCCTTCCGGTCTCATCCCACCTTTTTTGCGTTGCGCCATACCCGCCTCCGTCATTCCCCTTCGCATTGCTGCCGCGAAACGCCCTTCCGAACGCTTCACACGACAATAAGTCATTATAAACCACAATAGTAACCGATTGTAAAGAACGATCAGCGGGAAGCGCCGCCTCGCGGGCACGCCCGAACCTTTTCATTGCTCAAACTCCCCTGCGGGTCGCGCTGGCAGGACCGCGTTTTGACTGGACATGCGCCGCCAAGAACGATACCCCTTCTGCGGCCACGGTCCGCGCCTTTCGCCGCTCGCACCCGCTCCGCCCAGGGGCCATCGTCCCGGACGCTCGGGCGATCTCTTTCCGGCCCGGATTCTGGCATGCTCTGAAGTCACGCCCGTGGACCCGCTTCAGGGGCCATCGGCTCTTTTTTTCACGACCGCCGCGGCAACCCCGCGGACAAGCCCGCCGGAGCGCGGGGCGGGCCCGGCCCGGCCCGCCCCGCGTCAGCCACGAAGGTCCGTTCATGAGCGCACGCATCCTCACCAAGCGGGAACTCATCCCCGGCATGACCAGCCAGATGGTCCTGCACGCCCCGCACATCGCCCACAAGGCCAGGCCAGGCAACTTTATCATCCTGCGCGTCCACGCCCAGGGAGAGCGAATTCCCCTGACCATCGCCGACGCCGACCCCGCGTCCGGCACCATCACCATCGTCTTCCTGGTGGTGGGCAAGACCACGGCCAGGCTGAACCTTTTACACGAGGGCGACGTGATTCCCGACGTGTGCGGCCCCCTGGGCAAGCCCACGCACATCGAGCGCAAGGGCGACGTGGTCTGCGTGGGTGGCGGCACGGGCGTGGCCGCCATGTTCCACATCGCCAAGGGCCACTATCTGGCAGGCAACCGCGTGACTGCGGTCATCGGTGCGCGCACCAAGGCCCTGCTTCTCTTCCACGCCGAACTGTCGCGCTTTTGCGCCGAGGTCTCGGTGGCCACCAACGACGGCAGCATGGGCGTGAAGGGTCTGGTCACCGACGCGCTCGCTGAACGCCTTTCGCGCGGCCCCGAGGTGGCCGAGGTGGTGGCCGTGGGCCCGGTGCCCATGATGCAGGCCGTCGCCGAGGTCACGCGACCGCTTGGCATCAAGACCACCGTGAGTCTGA
Source organism: Alkalidesulfovibrio alkalitolerans DSM 16529 (assembly GCF_000422245.1). Classification (NCBI taxonomy): domain Bacteria; kingdom Pseudomonadati; phylum Thermodesulfobacteriota; class Desulfovibrionia; order Desulfovibrionales; family Desulfovibrionaceae; genus Alkalidesulfovibrio; species Alkalidesulfovibrio alkalitolerans. The sequence continues at coordinate 426,647 of NZ_ATHI01000026.1, read as the reverse complement.
ACACCATCATGGTGGACGGCATCGGCATGTGCGGGGCCTGCCGCTGCACCGTGGACGGCGAGATGCGTTTCGCCTGCGTGGACGGCCCGGAATTTGACGCGCACAAGGTGGATTTCGCCGAACTGCGCAACCGCCTGGAGCAGTTCCACGGCCAGGAACGGGCGGAGCTCGAACGCTTCAAGAAGCAGTTCGAAGTCGCGGGAGGCTAGTATGGCGGCGAAGAAGAAGATCGCATCGCGCATCGCCATGCCGCTGCAAAACCCGGCCGAGCGCGTGCGCAATTTCCGCGAGGTGGCCCTGGGCTATTCCCTGGAGCAGGCTCAGGCCGAGGCGGCCCGCTGCCTGCAATGCAAGAAGCCCGCGTGCCGCGCGGGCTGTCCCGTGGAGATCGACATCGCGGGCTTCATCGCCAGTCTTGCGAAGGGCGACGTGGCCGGAGCCTACGCCGTGCTGCGTGAATACAACTCGCTGCCCGCGGTCTGCGGCCGGGTCTGCCCCCAGGAGACCCAATGCGAGGGCGCGTGCATCCTGGGCAGGAAGGGCCAACCCGTGGCCATCGGCCGCCTGGAACGCTTCGTGGCCGACAATTTCCACGCCCTGTCGGCCTGCGAGCTGCTCACCGGGGCCATCGCCTGCCCGCAGCCGCTCGAAGGCGCGCGCGTGGCCTGCATCGGGGCTGGCCCCTCCTCCCTGACCGTGGCCGGATACCTGGCCGCTCGCGGGGTCAAAGTGGAGGTCTACGAGGCCCTGCACGAGCTTGGCGGGGTTTTGGTCTACGGCATCCCAGAATTCCGGCTGCCCAAGTCCGTGGTCAAGCGCGAGATCGACGCCTTGCGCACCCTGGGCGTGGAGTTCCACACCAACTGGGTGGGCGGCAACACCTTCACCATCCGCGAATTGTTCGTCTGGGGTTTCAACGCGGTCTTCGTGGGCGTGGGCGCCGGCCTGCCGCGTTTCCTGGGCATTCCGGGCGAGGGGTTGGTGGGCGTGTTCTCGGCCAACGAGTACCTGACCCGGGCCAACCTGGGCCGGGCCTACGCCTTCCCCACCTACAGCACGCCCATCTTCCCGGCCAGAGAGGCCGTGGTCGTGGGCGGCGGCAACGTGGCCATGGACGCGGCCCGCACCGCCCTGCGCCTGGGCGCGGAGCGCGTCACCGTAGTCTATCGCCGCACGCGCGGGGAGATGCCCGCACGACGCGAGGAGATCGAGCATGCCGAGGAGGAAGGCGTGCGCTTCGAGTTCCTGGCCAACCCGCTCGAACTCATGGGCGACGAGAAAGGCCGCCTGACAGGCCTGCGCCTGGAACGCCAGGCCCTGGGCGAGCCCGACGCCAGCGGACGCCGCTCTCCCGCCCCCACTGGCGAATGCTTCGACATTCCGGCCCAGATGGCCATCATGGCCGTGGGCGCGCGGGCAAACAAGGTGCTGCTCGAAGCCACCCCGGACCTGAGCCTGAACCGCTGGGGATACATCACCGTTGACGGAACCACGGGCGAAACGTCGATTCCCAATGTTTACGCGGGCGGAGACATCGTGACCGGCTCGGCCACGGTTATCTCGGCAATGGGCGCGGGCCGCCGCGCCGCCAAGGAGATCGCCCGCCGCCTGGGCATAGCCGAAGGCGGCTGACGCCCCCGCTGTCGGCCTCTCGTCGCGATCCGCACTCCGGGGGATCTCCCCACGGACCGTATGCGACGGGGCGCTCCGGCGTAGCGAAACACGATTTGGAAGCGCAGGTCGAGATCGGCACGTCAGCCTGCCGCACTCACGCTCCATTCTCTTCGCGCGGAAAGCTGACGCGAAAGCGGCTGCCCCGCTCCGAGGAAACCTCCAGGCTTCCCCTGAGCTGGTCCACGAGCGTTCGAATCAGCTTCATGCCCAGGGAATCGCGCGCCTCGTAATCCGGCGGAAGCCCCAGACCGTCGTCCTGGACGATCAGTTCAACCATATGCCCGATCATGCGCAGCCGCACGTGCAAATTGCCCGCGCCTGCGGCCTGGAAGGCGTGCTTGTAGGCGTTTGAGATCAGTTCGTTGAGCAGCAATCCGCACGGGATGGCCTGATCGATGCCGAGCAGAATGTCATCCGCCTCGATGCGCAGGTCCACGCACCGCCCTGGGGTTCTGAAGACGCTCCCGATGTTTTGCGCGAGCAGCTCCAAGTACTCCGACATGTCCACCTCGCTCAGGTTGCCGCTCGAATAGAGTTGCTCGTGGATCAAGGCCATCGTGTGCACCCGCTCGCGCAGGTTCTTGAACATTTCCACCGCGTCGCCGTCCTCAAGGTCCATCGTCTGCAGGCTGATGAGGCTGACCATGATCTGCAGGTTGTTCTTGACGCGATGGTGGATCTCCTTGAGCAGCGTCTCCTTCTCCTTCAGCGATTTGAACAGCGCCTCCTCGGCGATCTTTCGTTCCGTGTAGTCGAAGATGAACGAAAGCATGACCTCCCTTTCGTCCATGGTGATGAGTTCGGCGGACCACAGCGCGGAGCGTATCCGTCCCGACTTCGTCTTGAAATCTACGGGAAAGTCCTTGAGCGCTCCGTCCCTGAGCAGTCTTTCGATGGCCCGGTCGCGCTGCGCCGGGTCGGCCCAGATGCCGACCTCCTTGGAGGTCCGCCCGATCTGCTCTTCCCGGTCGTATCCGAGCATCCTGATCCAGCGGTCGTTCACGGCGATGAAACGTCCGGTGGCCGTCTCCGAGATGATCAGCGGCGCGGGACTGGAGTTGAAGGCCTTGGCGAAGCGTTCCTCGCTCTTGCGCAGGGCCTCCACGGCCCGCTTTCGCTCCGTGATGTCTCGGTAGATGCCGTAGGCCCCGATGACCTTGCCTTCGTAAACGATGGGGTAGCCGATCACGGTCACGTCCACGGGCGTGCCGTCGCGTTTGCACCTCACCGTCTGCCGCTCCACCGCTCGCCGACTCCCGTAAACGATTCGGGAGAACTGCGCCGCGTCCGTGGAGACCTGTCCGTGAGCGACCAGGCTGTTGATCGATTTTCCCACGACCTCTTCACGGGAGTAGTCGAAAAGCGTCAGGAAGGCCTCGTTGACCTCCACGACGCAATCCTCCTCGTCGAGCATGGCGATGGCGTCCGGCGAGCCGCGAAAAAGGTTCTGGAACATGACCGTCTGCCTGCGCAGGGCCTCTTCCGCACGTCTGCGCTCGGTGACGTCGAGCCAGGTGACGTGCAGCAGTTCCTCACCGTTCAACGTCATGGGCATGAGCGCCACTTCGAGCAGGAGGGAGCGGCCGTCCGTGCGCAGGACCGTCCATTCAAAACGGTGAAGGCCATCGCGCATCGCCCTGGCAATGTGCTTCGCGGCCGATTCGGCGGAAAGATCGCCGTCCGGCTGATGCGACGGAGATATGTCCCCAGGCGTGCGGTCCAAGAACTCGGATTTGTCCACAAGGCCCAGAAACGACAGCGTGGCCCGGTTGCAGTTGACGAAGCGATCGCCGCGCATGAGCATGATGGGATTCGAGGATTCCTCGAAAATCTTGTGGAAGGCGGCCTCGCTCTCGCGCAAGCTGCGCTCCATCAGCCGACGGCGGGTGATGTCCCGGCACACGCACAGGTCGAATCTCTGCCCGTTGACCGCAACCCTGGTTATCGCGATCTCCACTTCCAGCGTGGTCCCATCCTGGCGGCGGTGCCGGGTTTCGAAGAGGTCGCCGAATTCGCCGGGCCGGTCGAGTATTTCCTGCAACTCGCCTTTCGAGGTCTGGTCTTCCCAGTCCCAGACATGGAGTCGCCGGATCTCGTCGGGAGAATATCCGAGCATGTCCGCGAAACGCCGGTTTGCGGCCTGGACCGCGCCATGCTGGTCGAGCACCACGATCCCGTCCTGCGACTGATCGAGGAAAAGGCGCACCAGGACATCGGGAGAAATGGCGGGGGATTGCCCCGGCTCGGCGGCACGCCCGGCGTCGCCCGCAGTTCCGGCGTCGGGCGACGTTTCGGCGCGCGAGCCCGGATGGTCTTCAGGGCGTGACATGGACATGCTCGGTTCCTCGAATTGGGCGTTTGCGATCTGCAAACAAATCCGGACGCAGCGCCGGTCGATACCGGAGCTGCCAGATTCGGCGAATCCTTGAACACTCTTCGAAATTCGTCAAGCCGTTGTCGCGCCGCGACCAGGGCGGGAACGAGACGAAACTCGCGAACAAAGGCCGGAGATGTGGATGCCTCCGCGCGAGACCTTGCCATGTCAGAACGTAATGCGTGTCCGCGCCCCCATTCCGACTTCACGGATCGCGCGCCGCCTGATCAAGCGTGTTGCAGCATCTCCCCGAGTTGTCGCAGATGCAGCCGCTCCTCCTCGATGCAACGCTGCACGTGGACGCGCTGCTCCTGCGGCACCAGGGAGATCATCTCCATAAAAAAGAGTAGGGAATCCTTCTCGAAACTCATGGCCAGATGAAGCGCCCAGGCAAGGTCCCCTCCCCGGTCGTCGAGGCTTTCGGCCAGCCCCGGCGTGAACAAGGTGTGGGAGTCGAGCAGCGCACGCAGGTAGTCCGCGTACTCCTCCTGGGTGCTCCAGGCGGGAAGCTCCACCGGGCCGACCTGCCGCGCGAGCCCCTTGAAGACGCTCTCGTGCCGGGCCTCCTCGGCGGCGAAATACTCGAAAAAGCGCTTCACCTCGTCGCTTTGTGCGGCCTGGGCCAGACGTCGGTAGAAGGCCTGCCCGCGCTTCTCGATCTCCACTGCGGCGGCGACCACCTCGGCGGCCTTGAAGAACTCAGCCATGGCTTCCTCCTGGCGTTTCAAAGCTCGTTGGGCAGTTCGCGCAATTGCGCGTAGCTGAACACCGGGCCGTCCACGCAGACGTATTTCGCGCCGATGTTGCAGCGGCCGCAGAGCCCCACGCCGCACTTCATGCGCTTCTCCAGGGTGGTGTAGATCTGTTCGTCGCCGAATCCAAGCCGCTTCAAGGCTTGCAGCGTGAACTTGATCATGATCGGCGGCCCGCAGGTCACGGCCACCGCGTTGTCCGGCGAGGGAGCCATCTCCAGCAGGACGTTGGGGATGAGGCCCACCGTGTGTTCCCAGCCCTCGGCCTCGCGGTCGATGGTCAGCACCGTGGTCATGTCCGAACGCGCGGTCCAATCCGGCAGGTCGGCCTTGAAGGCCATGTCCACAGGGCTTCGCGCGCCGTAGAGCAGGCTGATCTTGCCGTAGTCGGCGCGGTTGTCGAGCATGAACAGGAGCAGCGTGCGCAACGGAGCCATGCCGATGCCGCCGCCGATGAAGACGATGTCCCTGCCCTTCATGGCCTCGTAGGGAAAGTGGTTGCCCAGGGGGGCGCGCACGCCCACCTTGTCTCCGGCCGCAAGGCCGTGCAGGCGCGACGTGACCTCGCCCGCCCGCATCACGCTGAATTGCAGATGGTCCAGGCGCGTGGGCGAGGAGTTGATGACGAAGGTGGCCTCTCCCGCGCCAAAGACTGAGAGCTGGCCGACCTGGCCGGGCTGAAAGGAGAAGGACCGCATCTTCGCGGGATCGTCCAGCCGTACCCGGAAGGTCTTGATGGTCGGCGTTTCCTGGATCGTCTCCAGGATGGTCGCCGGTTCCGGCAGATAGGGATTGATCTCAGTCATGGGCGCTCTCCTCGCGGACGCGGGCGGCCCTGGCGATGGCGGCCAGCACGATCTCCCGGATGTCCACGCTCACCGGGCACAGGCGCACGCACCGGCCGCAACCGCAGCAGGCCACGGCCCCGCCGTGCAGCGCGGGATAGTAGCTGAACTTATGGCCGACCCGGTTCCTCAGGCGATGAGCCTTGGTGGGCCGCGGGTTGTGCCCGCTGGCCTCAAGGGTGAAGCGGAAGGACATGCAGTTGTCCCAGGTGCGCAGCCGCCGCCCGCTCATGCCCTTGTCCTCGTCGCCGATGTCGAAGCAATAGCAGGTCGGGCACAGGTAGGTGCAGGCCCCGCAACTGATGCACTTGGCCGAGACCTCCTCCCAGAAGGCCAGGTCCTCGAACACGGCCATGAGGCTGTCCTTGGCCCGCGAGATGTCGGGGGCCGCGGGAAGGGCCTTGGCGGCCGCGTCCTGGATCTCCCTGGCCTTCGCCTCCCGTGTCCCGGCGGGTTCGAGCAGCGGGCTGTTCATCAACTCCTCCCCGCGCTCGTTCACGGCCTGGACAACGAAGCCGTCCGCAACCGGGGTGAGCAGGATATCCGAGCCCGAGGAATCGGACGGGCCGGAGCCCACCCAGTGGCAGAAGCAGGAGTTTCCAGGCGCGGCGCAGGCCATGGTGATGAAAAGCGTCTTGGCGCGGCGAGCGGCATAGTAGGGATCGCTGATCGCGGGCGAGCGAAAGACCCGGTCGTAGGCCAGAAAACCGCGCGCGCCGCAGGGCTTGGCCCCGAAGACCACGGTTTCAACCGCGCGCAGGGAGGCCGACACTTCAACGTCCACCTTGCCTGGATCCTCCGGATCCTTGACGCGGCGGTAGCGCAACAGTTCCTCCGTGGCCGGAAAGACCGCCTGCTTGGGAGGCATGGCGGCGTCGCGATCGAGCACGGGTTCGGCATCCCCGGTGAAAGGCGCGAAGACCACGGTGTCGCCCCGCGCTTGCGGGGCCAGCACCAGGTAGCGGCCGGAGAGTTCCTTCAGCCACTCCCCAAGCCGTGGGGCGGGCAGATATGCGGCGGCGCTCATCACCACTTCCGTTCCTCGATGTTGGCCTCCTCCACCTGGAAGGTGAAGAGCGGCGGCACGGCCTGAAGGTCCAGGCCCGCCTGGTAGTCGAACAACTCGCGGATCACCCGGTTCATCTTGCGGCGCAGCGCCAGGATGGGGATGCCCACGGGACAGGCCCGCTGGCACTCACCGCACTCGGTGCAGCGGCCCGCCAGATGCAAGGTGTGGATCAACTGGAACATGAGCTTCTCGCGCGGCGTGTCGTCCTGGCCGAGCCACTGGAGATCGCGCCGGTGCGCGATGCAGTGGTCGCGGCAAACGCACATGGGACAGGCGTTGCGACAGGCGTAACAGCGGATGCAGCGCTCCATGGCCTCGGCCCAGTACGCCATCAGGTCCGCCGGGGCCATGGCCTCCAGGGCGGCCAGCTCCTCGCCTCCCCGATCGGATCCCATATCGGGCCCCGTGGCGGGCGGCAGCGGCTCGCCCGCGAAATGATCCGCCTCAAGGGCGTTCGGGAACTGGCAGGTCAAACACTTGTCCGCCAAGGCGGCCTCGCGCGGCACGCGCACCTCGCCCGCAGGCGTAGTCAGGACGAAGGTCTCGTCGTCCCACGTCACGGCCAAGACGCGGTCGAGGTCGCCCGCGAAGCGCCCAAGCTTGGCCAGGTCAGCCACGCCGGAGCAGGGCAGGCCGAAGATGACCACATTCTCCCGCTCCACGAGCTTCTCCTGCATAAGCTCGATCGCGCCCCGGCTGTCGCATCCCTTGAGCACGATCCCGACCTTCCTGCCCCTGAACGACGGCAGATAGGTGCTCAGGTTGTGCACGCACAAGGGGCCGAAGACCAGCTTCTCGACATCCTCGGCCGTGCGCATGAAAAACGGCGTGGCGTGCAGGGCGTCGAAACCCTGCTCCCAGCCGATGACGAACTCCAGGGACGGCAGCGCCTCCCTGATTTTATCCTTCAGCATCTCAAGAGCCGACACCGCTGCCTCCCTTCTCGCCGGGGATTTCGCGGCAGCTTCCGAACACGGCGCTGGCGGGCGACGGCCCCAGGGCATGGACCTGTTCCGTAAAACGCTGCACCACCTGCTGCCAGCGCTGCCCTTCCGAGGCCGAAACCCAGGTGTACTCGAAACGGCCTGGCTCCACGCCGATGATGGGCAAGAAGCGCTTCAGGGTCTCCAACCGCCGCCGGGCGTAGAAGTTGCCCTGCCCGTAGTGGCAGTCCTTGGGGTGGCAGCCGGAAACCAGCACGCCGTCTGCTCCGTTCAACAGGGCTTTGACGATGAAGAGCGGATCGATGCGGCCCGAGCAGGGCACGCGGATGATGCGCAGGTCCGTGGGCTGGCTGAAGCGGCCCACGCCCGCCGTGTCGGCCCCTCCATAGGAGCACCAGTTGCACAGAAAGCCGACGATGCGCAGCTCCTTGTCGGCTAGGATTGGCATAACGCGTTCACCTCCGCGAGAATCTGGTTGTCGGTGAAGTGATCGAGCTGCACGGCCCCTTGCGGGCAGGTCACGACGCAGATGCCGCAGCCCTGGCAGACGGTCTCGACGACTTCGGCCTTGGGCTCGCCGCGCACGTCGACCATCTTGACGGCCCCGAAGGGACAGGTCAGGGCGCACTTGCCGCAGCCCACGCAGCGGCGCTGATCGACCTGGGATATCTGGGGATCGCTCTCCAGCTTTTGCTTGGCGAAGAGCCCTAAAACCTTACTCGCGGCCGCGCTGCCCTGCCCCACCGAGGACGGGATGTCTTTTGGCCCCTGGCAGGCCCCGGCCAGATAGACGCCTGCAGTGTTGGTCTCCACGGGCCTGAGCTTGGGGTGGCTCTCCATGAAGAAGCCGTACTTGTCGTAGGAAATACGCAGCTTCTCGGCCAGTTCGGAGGAGCCAACGGCGGCCTGTGCGCCCACGGCCAGGACCACGAGGTCCGCCTCCACCTCCACCTGCTCGCCCATCAGGGTGTCCGCGCCGCGCACCAGCAGCCTGTCGCCCTTGGGGTAGATCATGGAGACGCGGCCGCGCACGTAGCGCGCCCCGTATTCCTCCATGGCCCGGCGGGTGAACTCGTCGTAGAGCTTTCCCGGCGCGCGGATGTCCATGTAGAAGACGTAGGACTGCGAGTCCGGGATGTGGTCCCTGGTCAGGATCGCCTGCTTGGCCGTGTACATGCAGCAAAAGCCGCTGCAATAGGGACGGTCCACGGACTTGTCGCGCGATCCCACGCACTGCACGAAAACCACCGTCTTGGGCTCGCGGCCGTCCGAGGGCCGCCTGACGTGGCCGCCGGTGGGGCCGGAGGCCGAGAGCAGGCGCTCGTACTGCAGCGAGGTGATGACGTCCGGATAGCGGCCGCCGCCGTACTCGCCGTACCTGGTGTGATCGAAGAGGTCGAAGCCCGTGGCCGCCACGATCGCGCCCACCTTTTCGGTGATCACCTCGTCCGCCATCTCGTAGCGTATGGCGCCCGACGGGCAAACCTTGGCGCAGACGCCGCACTTGCCCGTGAGGAACTGGCGGCAGGACTTGGCGTCGATGACCGCCTTCTTGGGTATGGCCTGGGGGAACGGGATGTTGATGGCCGTGGTCGGCCCCACGCCCTCGTTGAAGGCGTCGTGCGACTTCTTGCTCGGGCACTTCTCCATGCACAGGCCGCAACCGGTGCACAGGCTCCAGTCCACGTAGGTCGCCTTCTTGCGGATCGCGACCTCGAAGTTGCCCACGTACCCGCTGACGCTCTCGATCTCGGCGCAGGCGTGCAGGGCGATTTTCTCGTGCTGGGCCACGTCCACCATCTTGGGCCCGAGGATGCAACTGGAGCAGTCCACGGTGGGGAACGTCTTGTCGAGCTTGGCCATCTTGCCGCCGATGGTGGAGGTCTTCTCCACCAGCACCACGTCCAGCCCGCCGTCCGCGCAGTCCAGGGCGGCCTGGATGCCCGCCACGCCGCCGCCGATGACCAGCACGCGGCGGGTGATGTCGAAGCTCTTGGGAAAGAGCGCCTTGTTGCGGCGCAGCTTTTCCACGGCCAGGAGCACGAGCTCGGCGGCCTTGTTGGTGTTGGCCTCGCGATTCTTGCCGATCCACGAGACGTGCTCGCGGATGTTGGCCATTTCAAGCATGTAGCGGTTCAGCCCGGCTCGCTCCACGGCGCGCCGAAACGTGGTCTCGTGCATGCGCGGGGAGCACGAGGCCACGACCACGCCGTCCAGACCCTTCTCGCGCACCGCCTTGACGATGGCCTCCTGTCCTGGCTCGGAGCAGGAGTACATGACGTCCGTGGCGTAGGCCACGTCCGGGTAGCCTTTGGCCATCGCGGCCACGCTCGTGGTGTCCACGGTCCCTTCGATGTTGCTGCCGCAGTGGCAGACGAAAACGCCGATCCTCATGCCCCGCTCCCTTGAGCCTTCGCGGCCTCGGCCCGCCCGGCCGCGGCGCGCAAGACCTTGCGCGGGCTCACGCAGAGCTTGTCCAGCCCAAGCCTCTCCTCAGGGATTCCCAGCGCCAGACCCATGAGCTGGGTGTAATAGAGTACCGGCATGCGGTGGCTGGTCCTGTTCGCGCTGTTGATCTGCTCCTGCCGCAGGTCCAGGTTCATCTGGCACAGGGGGCAGGCCGCGACCACCATGTCCGCGCCGACGTCCGCGGCCGCGTCCAAGAGCCTGCCCGAGAGCCGGGCCACGATGTCGCGCCGGGCCACGCCGTAGGAGGCCCCGCAGCACTCGACCTTGAGCGGGAAGGGGCGCACGTCCGCGCCCAGCGCGGAGAGGATGTCGTCCATGGCCATGGGGTTCTCGTGGTCGTCAAAGGCCATCACCTCGGGCGGCCGGTTCATGATGCAGCCGTAGTACGCGGCCACCCGCAGACCGGCGAGCGGGCGGACCACCTTTCGGGACAGCCGCTCAATGCCGTAGTCCTCGACCACAATCTGGAGCACGGACTTGGCGGTCACGGCGTTCTGGCACGGCGCATCCAGCAAGGCGTTGGTCCGCTCGCGGAAACTGTCGTCGGCCATGCGATGGCTGGCGGTGCGCAGGTTGGTCAGACAACTGGGGCAGGGAGTCACGACCGTGTCCCGCCCCATGGCCTCCACCTTGGCGAGATTGCGCGCGGCCAGCGCTGCGCTGAGCACGTGATCCACGGTATGGGCGGGAGTCGATCCGCAGCAGCTCCAGTCGGGAACGTCGGCCAGGACGATGCCCAGCGCCTCGCACACGGCGCGGGTGGACAGGTCGTACTCGCGGGAGGTGCCAAGCCCCGAGCAGCCGGGATAGTAGGCGTAGGTCAGGGCCTGGCTCATGATCCGCTCCTGGCGGCGAAGCGTTCGAAAATCCTGCGCACCTCGTCCTTGCCCTGGATGTCGTGCGGCTTAAGCGACAGCTTGCCCTTGAGCAGCATGCGCGGGCCAAGGTCCGCGTCGGTCCAGAAGCGGCCGGTGCGCGCCACGTAGTCGGCCACAAGGCCAAGCTCGTAGACCCGCCCGTGCTTGCGCATGGAGTCTAGGAAACAATCCCAGAAGCTCTTCACGGCCTTCTCGGGCGCATACCCCGCGCGCCGCGCCATGTGGCGCATCACATCCATCACCCGGGCCACGTCGATGTCGTTGGGGCAGCGCGTGGTGCAGCTCTCGCACGAAGCGCACAGCCACAGGGACCGGGCGCGCAGGGCTTTTTCCCTGCGGCCCATCTGGACCAGGCGCATCATCTGGCTGACCGGGATGTCGTAGGCGAAGGTGTAGGGGCACCCGGCGGTGCAGTTGCCGCACTGGTAGCACAGGGCCAGGTTTTGTCCGCTTTCCGCCTGGACCCGGGCCACGAACTCCGGGTCGAAAGCCGCCTGCATGTCTATCGTTTCCATTTCGGGTATCGTCACCTGTTTCGATTTGCCGCGACGCCAGGATCGGGAGGACGCGAAAGCCCCCTGCTGACAGGCGAAGCGGAGAACGGCGGCAGCGTCACTTTGTTCATGCTGCCCCCCGGAACAAAAAATATGCCGTATTTTCGTGTTCCGGGCTAGCGGTGCGGCCCGCCGCTGGGGCGCGAAATTCTTGCCGTGCGCTCCCGGCCATACAGTGTGGATTTGATGATCGCGGAGACGTCCTTACCGGGCAAACAGGGGATTGGTAAAGCCGCCAGAGGCTCTTTTGTTTATTCCAGCCCAAGATCGACGACCCCGGGCAGCCGCGCCTGCCACGCCGGGGCTGCCGCCCAAGGCCCGTTACGGCAATCAGCCAATCAAAATCGATACACTTTCATAACGAATATGGCAGTCGATGGGCGGCGAACACATCCCTCTCGTTTACAAAAACTATACATAACAATACGATACAAGTCGCCATCTTTCTGGCACATGCCTTGCTTTTTCCATGGGAAACACAGCAGGAGGTTTTTCATGGCGATCATGCTCAAGGAAAGACCGATCATCATGATCGGCCCGGAACGATCCGGCACCACGTTGGTCATGGCGATGCTGGGCTGCCATCCCAGGATAGCCGTGCCCGAGGTCGTCTGGTATTATTCTCGGTTCTACCCGTATCTGCATACCTACGGCGACCTGCGCGACAAGAACAACTTCCGCACCCTGGCCACCGAGATGGTCCACGGCCTGAAGACCCCGTACTGGGGCATGAAGGTCAACCCTCGGACCATCGTTGACGAAATCATCGAAAGCGTGCGCGAACAGAGCTTCGCCGGGCTCTACTGCGCCATGTTCGAACGCTTCGCCAAGGAAGCGGGCGGCAAGCCCCGCTGGGGCGAAAAGACCCCCTACAACCTGTTCTTCGTCGGCCCCATTCTGGAGCATTTCCCCAACGCCCAATTCATCTACATCACCCGCGACGGGCGCGACGCCTCGGCCGACTACCTGGAATCGTCCTTCGGCCCCACGAACATCTACAGCGCGGCCAAGATCTGGAAAATGTGCATGAACGCGGTCAAGCCCTGGCGCGAAAAGCTGGGCGCCGATCAATGGTTCGACATCAACTATGAGGAGTTGGTGCGTCAGCCAGAAAAAGTGCTGCGGGCGACCTGTGACTTCCTGGGCGAGGAATACAGCCCGCAGATGATGGAGTTCCACACCACCGACCTGGCCAAAGCCCGTGGTCAGACCCACGACCACAAACCCCTGGGCAGCCCCGTGAGCGACAAGTACATAGGCATCTACAAGGACCTGCTGAGCCCTCGCGACCAGCGGATCTTCGCCGCCGTGGCAGGGCAGGAGATGATCGAGGCGGGGTACACGCTCGATGTCGAGCCGCAGATGCCTGCGCCCGAGAAAGTCGAGAAATACGAAGAATGGGACGGCCGCATCCGCGCCGCCACCCTGGACGGCCCCGAAGGCCACATCGTCTACGAAAGCTACAACGACTGGCTCATGGATCAGCGCGAGGAGCGCAAGAAACAGGGTCTGTGGTCCGACGCCGACGTTCCCAACGTCTATCCCTTGGGCACGCCCGAGGAAGAACTGATCATGGGTCAACGCGCCTGGCGCAAGTGGAAGACCCATTTCAGCATCAAACGGGACTACAACGGCAAGCTCGCCTTGTAGGCCATCGCCCCGGAGGCCGGGGAGCGTCCCGGCCTCCATGCGCGTCACTGTTACATCGGGGAGAGCGAGTCATGACGGATACGCAAGACCAGGGCTCCTGTGGCATCAGCCGCCGGTGGCTCCATATCATATTGGGTCCGGCAATCTTCCTTCTTGTCCAATTCATACCCCTCTTCGGCCCTGAAAATGCCCGAGTGGGCTTCGGCATCCTTTTCTGGATGGTTTACTGGTGGGTCACGGTGGCCGTCGACATCAAGGTCACGTGCCTGGTGCCTCTATTCGTGGTGGCTTTTTACGAATACATGCCCATCGCCAAGGTCATGGAGGCCTATGCCCATCGCGACGCCTTCCTGATCATCGGCGCAAGCATCGTGACCGTGGCTTGGGCGCGTTGGGGTTTTGCCAAACGCCTAGCCCTGCATTTTCTGCTGCGCTTTGGCAACGACACGCGCAAGCAGATGATCGGCTGGTTCCTGCTAACCGGCTTTGCGAGCTTCGTCATGGGCAACACGCCCGTGGCGGCGGTCTTCGCCCCAATCGCCGTGGCGGCGTTGATCTACGCAGGATTCAACACCTTCGACGCACGCTGGAACAGCACAGCCGCCTCCAACGTGCTCATCGCCGTGGCCTGGGGCGCGTCCGTGGGCGGCATGGCTACCCCTCTGGGCGGCGGCCAAGCCGTGGTCACCCTTGGCCACCTGCAGCGCTACGTCGGCCACGAGGTCTTCTTCATCGACTGGTCCCTGCGCATGATCCCGGTATCACTGGTAGTCATGCTGGCCATGACTCTTTACATGTACTACTGCATGAAGCCCGACATTCAGACGTTCAAGGGCGGCCGGGAATTCTACCGCAAGGAACTCGAAGAAATGGGGCCGTTCAGCTACGAAGAGAAGGTCGCCTGCCTCGGATTTCTCGTCGTGGTGGCTCTCGCGCTGTTGCGGCCCGCGTACGTGGACTTCCTGAAGGGCCCGTTCTTCGCCTGGATGCACCCCTCGCGCATGTTCCTCATCCTGGCCCTGGCCCTCTTTTTCATGCCTTCCCGCAAGAATCCCGGAGAAAACATCGTCTCCATCGAATCGCTCAAGAAGCACTTTCCCATCGCCATTCTCTTCATCTGGCCCGCGTCCGTGGCCCTGGGCCGCATCATCAACCAGACCGGTGCGAGCGCGGTGTTCGGCCAGTGGCTCGGTTCGTTCGTCGCCACTGGCAACGACATGTTGTCCATCCTGGCTTTCAGCGCCGGCGGCAACGCGCTTTCCCAGGTGACTTCGGACACTGCGGCGGCGGGCGTCATGATTCCCATGGTCATCGAGACATTCAAGAACTGGCACGGCCTCGAATACGGAGCGGTTCCGTTCATCTGGGCCGTCGGCGCGGCCATCAGTTGGAGCTACGCGGTCGCGTCCTCCACCGGCGCGCAGGGAATCGTGGTCGGCTTCGGAGCCAACCTGAAGCGGATGTTCGTCTACGGCATGATCGGAGGCGTCATCTCCCTTGTCGTCTCGGCGCTGTACTTCGTCTTCTTCATCGCTGTGCTCAAGTCCGACTTCTACATCATGCCTCCGGGCATCTGATCAAAGCCCCTATCCTCCATCACCCCATAACCCCTGGCGGGCGCAAAGCGCCCGCCAGGCACGGAGAATCTTCGCATGTCAACACTGTTGCTGGCCCTTGTCGCCCTTCTCGTCGGCACCCTCATCGGCTGCGTCGGCGTCGGCGGCATCCTGCTCATACCGGCCCTTGCCGCCTTCTCGGGCCTCGATACGCACGTGTCCATGGCCACGGCCCTGTTCAGCTTCATCTTCACGGGCATCGTGGGAACTTGGCTCTACCAGCGCAAAGGCAGCATCGATTGGAGCGTGACCGTACCCGTGTGCCTGGGCGCGGTGCTCTTCGGCTATCTGGGGGCCATGGTCAATTCGTTCACCAACGCGGTCTACCTGAACACCGTTTTGGCCTGCATCATCATCTTCGCGGGCATCTACACCTACCGTCCCTACAGCGGTAAAGGCATTCTGGCCATGGAGGGGCAGTCCGCGGGCAAATACGCGGCCCTGCTCGCCATAGGCGCGACGGTCGGATTCGGCTCGGGTCTGACCGGCGTGGGCGGTCCGGTGCTTTCCGTGCCCATGATGGTCATCCTGGGCTTCTCGCCTCTCACCGCCATCGCCACGAGTCAGGTCATCCAGATCGTGGCCGCGGTTTCCGGCACCATCGGGAATCTCAAATTCGGTGCCATCGATTTCTTCGTGGGATCGTGGGTCACGGCCGTGGAACTGGTGGGCGTCGCCATAGGCGCGCACATCGCCCACTGCTCGGGCGCGAGGCGGCTGCGGGTGATCGTGGCCGTCGTCTGCGTCGTGGTTGGCGGCTTCATCCTCCTCAGGTCCCTGCACGCCTTGGCATCCTGAGGCCCCGCGACTGCCGGGCACGTATCTCGGGGGCGGAAGTCGCGGCTTCCGCCCCTTTTACCGTGCCGCACCCAAGGCTTGCCAAGCATGATTCCCGCAGGTACAGCCGATTCAAGCCGGGCGACCGTCCGCCCGCGTCAGGAGAGCTCAGCCATGCCCGACGCCCGCCCTTTCCGCTTCGCCTTCGTTTCCAACTCGGAAGAGATCGCCCGCACAGTCAAGGCGTTCGAGGACCCCGATAGGGAAAACATCGAGATCCGTCTGGCGAGCATGGAGGAGGCCCTGCCCGTGGCCAGGCAGTGCCTCGCCGAAGGAGTCGAAGTCGTCCTCGGCGGCGGCGCGACCGGCCGACTGCTGCGCGAACAGCTCAAGCTACCTGTCGTGACCATCGCCCGCAGGGACATGGATGTCATCAGAGCCGTCATGCTCGCCAGGGAACGCTCACGGAAAATCGCGGTGACGAGCTTCAGCGGCCAGATCGCCGGTCTGGAGATCATGGAGGACATCCTCGGCGTCGAAATTCGTCAGTTGCCGTTTCGCACCACTCCCGAGCTTGTGGCCGCCATCTCGAAAGCGGTGGCGGAAGGCTTCCGCTGCATTGTGGGCGGAGGCATCTGCAAAACCATCGCCCAGTCGGTGGGCGGCGAGGGCTTCGTGGTCGTTCCCGGGGAGCGCGTGATCCAGCAGGCGCTGGAAGAGGCTCGCGTCATCGCGCAGTCCCAACGCAGAAGCAAGGAGGAGGCCGAGCGGCTGCGCATCATCCTTCATTCCGTCAAGGAAGGGGTGGTGGGTATCGACTCCGAAGGCCGGATCAACCTCATCAACCCCATGGCCGGGGAAATGCTCGGCCTCGATCCGGAGAATGTCCTGGACCGTCCCATGCCCGAGGCGGTGCGTAGCGCCGGGCTTTTCCGGGTGCTCGAAAGCGGCGAGGCGGAAGTCGATCAGTTCCGGCGGGTGGGCGGCCTGGATATGGTCATCAACGCAATGCCCGTAAACGTCTCGGAAGGCACGCGGGCCGTGGTCGCAACCTTCACGCGTGTCTCTCGCATCCAGGATCTGGATCGCAAACTCAAGGAGCGGCTCGCCAAGGGTTTTGTGGCCCGCTACACCCTGGACGACCTCAAGGGCTCCTGCGCGGCCATGGCCAGGCTCCGCGCCAAGGCGGCCCAATATGCGGCCACCGATGCGGCGATCCTTGTTCAGGGCGAGACCGGCACGGGCAAGGAGATACTGGCGCAGGGCATTCACATGGCCAGCCCACGCAAAAGACGTCCTTTTGTTGCCGTGAACTGCTCGGCCCTGCCTGAAACGCTTCTCGAAAGCGAACTGTTCGGCTACGAGGAAGGGGCCTTCACCGGCGCAAAACGGGGGGGCAAACAAGGCTTGTTCGAGTTGGCCCACGGAGGCACGCTGTTTCTGGACGAGCTTGCCGACATCTCGCCAAGCCTTCAGGTACGCCTTTTGCGGGCGATCGAAGAGAAGGAGATCATGCGTGTCGGAGGCGACCGCATAGTCTCCACCGATGTGCGCATCATCGCCTCGACCTTCAAGGATCTTGCACACGAAGCACGCATGGGGCGTTTTCGGGCCGACCTCTACTTCCGCATCGCCACACTCAAGATCCACACCGTGCCGTTACGCGAACGCGCCGCGGACATCCCGGACCTGCTCGCCGCCCTGCTCGCCCGGTATGACATTCCGGCGGGACGCTCTCCCCTGCCGTTGTCGCCGCGTCTGCAAAACCGTTTCACGGCTCATTCCTGGCCGGGTAACGTGCGCGAACTGGACTCGCTTGCCCAGCGCTACGCAGCCTTGGTCGGAGCGGACAAGAGCGGCGGCCACGCCCTGCTCATGGAAATCATGGACGAACTGTGCGCCGAGGCCATGCCTTCCTGCGGTGAGAAGCCCCTCCCGGCCGGTCCGGCAGACGGCACGAGCTTCAAGGATCAGGTGCGCGAGTACGAGCGCGAAATCATCGCCGAGGCCCTGCGCCAGACAGGTGACAACAAGGCCGAGGCCGCGAGACGTCTCGGCGTGAGCGTCAACACGCTATGGCGCAAGCTTCGGGAACTGAGCGGGACAACCGGGTAATTTCATCCCTCCCGCCCGCATGGCGTGGTCTGCGACCGAACGCTTGGGGTCAAGCCGCAGATCTCCGAAGAGAAGCCCCCAGGAGAAGAGGCAGGAGGTCGTCGGAACCGACGAGGCTCGGGGGCGTATGTAGTGCAATTGTGCAATGCAAAAGCAGAAGGGCCGCCCCGGAGGACGGCCCAACTCTGCGAAATTACTGGTCGGGATGAGAGGATTTGAACCTCCGCCCCCTGAACCCCATTTATGAAAGCAGACCGGTTTTTCACCCCATAACCATTCGGAAAACATTGATAAATCCTGTCTTCCGGCACCACCCTGCGACCCTGTGCATGCTGTGCATGGGGTGCATGATTTCAGATGGTTACGTATGGGGTCGGATGCTGTTCCTACATATTTCCTACATAGAAATCGTCGCGGAGCCCAGAGATGGTCAGCCTTTGGGCGGGTAAAGTTGGGGCCTGACCGGGGAGCGTGTGATGCAGATTCTGGACGGCTGGCCAGTCTCGGCAGCCTGCCTGCAACGAGGTGCATGGCCAAAGGCTGCTCATTGTGTTTCTCGGGCCTCGGCATGTTGAAAAACTCATTTTATCCTTGAAAATTTTGAATAATAGTCCTAAAATGCGCGCATGATAAGTCGAATATTGTCAGATAAGTTGCTATATTTACTGGATTCATTCCCGGCTGTCGCCCTGCTCGGACCACGGCAAGCTGGCAAGACCACGCTCGCCCTTGAAGTCGCTGGTGACATCGACTCCATGTACCTTGATCTTGAATCTGAGGCGGACAAGGCGAAGTTGACCGATGCGGAGCTGTTCCTTGAGGGGCATGAAGACAAGCTCGTGATTCTCGGCGAGGTGCAGCGCCTCCCCAATCTCTTCCAGCCGCTACGGAGCCTGATCGACAAAGGGCGCAGGCGCGGGAAGAAGGTCGGCCGGTTTCTGCTTTTGGGATCAGCCTCCATGGACCTCTTGAGGCAGTCGGGCGAATCCTTGGCCGGGAGGATCGCCTACCTTGAGCTCCAGCCGTTCAATCTTCTGGAGGTTGGCTCAAAGAGAGGTGACGCCCTTTGGCTGCGCGGCGGATTTCCAGACAGCTTTCTCGCCCCAAGCGAGCCCAAGAGCATGCTGTGGCGGCGGAATTTCATCCGCACCTATCTGGAGCGGGACATCCCGCAATTCGGGCCAAGGATACCTGCCGAGACCTTGCAAAGATTCTGGACCATGCTGGCGCATTCGCAAGGCGGGCTCTTCAATGCCTCGCAGCTTGCCCGTGGTTTGGGCGTGACCGGGAAGACCGTCTCGACCTACCTCGATCTCTTGGTTGACTTGCTGCTGGTTCGGCGGCTCCCCCCCATGCATCGCAATGTGGGCAAGCGTCTCGTGAAGTCGCCAAAGGTCTATGTCCGGGATTCAGGGTTGGTTCACGCGTTGCTGGGAATCGGCGACATGGACTCTCTTCTCGGCCATCCCGTGGTCGGCCTGAGTTGGGAAGGGTTCGCCATCGAGAATCTCCTTTCAGTCGTGCCCGAGGAAACCCGTGCGGGGTTCTACCGAACATCCGCCGGGGCGGAGATTGACCTGGTTTTGGAATTGCCCGGAGGAAAGCTTTGGGCTGTCGAGTTCAAGCGCGGCTTGGCTCCCAGGCTGGAGAAAGGGTTCCATCACGCCAGAGAGGACATGCAGCCGGAGAGAAGCTTTGTGGTCTACGCTGGCCAGGATCGCTACAAGCTCGCGGCAGATGTGGAGGCGATCAGCCTTGAGGGCTTGATGCACGAATTGCGAGGGCTGAGCTGAATTGCCATGTGGACCAATCCACCTGAATTCGACGTGGTAGACCTCGCGCGAATCCTACCAGAGGCGGCCTGAACGATTCCACCACAAGCGCGGGTGATTCTCATACGTTGATGGACTTGCCCTGTCTCTGCGAAGAAGGACCACCCCGAAATCCGAAACCTCAACGCCGACGCACATCCGGCGCACTGCCAGTGCCGCTGCTTTCCAGATGAAAGGCTTCTCGCTCGCTTCTGGCAACACCTCCAGCGGAGGGTGGCGCAGCCCCCATGCGGCTAAAACCGGATGCTCTTTTCCAATTTGTCGAGTTGGGCCCGGGCTTCGGCTTTTCTCAGGCGTTCCTCGCGATTCAGCTTGACCTTGTAGGCGTCGTGGATTTTGGCCTGCAGCCCTTGGAATTCGTACGGCTTCATCAAGTAGTCATGCGCGCCGAGCCGCATTCCATCGACAGCCGAAGCCACCTCTGCATGGCCGGTCAGCAGGAGCACTTCGGCCCCGATATGTCTGCGCCGGATTTCCGCCAGGACTTCGATGCCGTTCAGGCCGGGCATTTTTATGTCCAGGATGACGACGTCCACCGCGTGCTGCGTGAGATGATCAAGCGCTTCTTGTCCCCCACCCACTGTTTCGACCGGAAAGCCTGCTTCCTTCAGGCGCTTGCCCAGCGTAATGCGGAAACGTTCCTCGTCGTCAACGATGAGAATATTCGGCATGGTCTGGTTCATGGCCTTTCTCCCGCGCTTTCCCCCGATCCGGATTGGATCGGGGGATGCGGGTAGACTACACAATTTTCAAGTTTAGGTCCATGCGGACCCGATTAGCGATCAATCCCCTCGCGTCCAAGCTCTTGGCGAGGCGATCTTGTCGAGGACGGCACGCTCCCGGGCCTTGCGGATGCGCTCGTCCCGGTCCACCTTGACCTTGAACGCCTCCTGTATCTTGGCCTGCAGCCCCTGGAACTCATACGGCTTCATCAGATAGTCGAAGGCCCCGAGCCGCATTCCCTCCACCGCCGACGGCACGTCGGCATGGCCTGTCAGGAGGAGCACCTCGACCCCGATGTGCTTGTTCCGTATCTCGGTCAGCGTCTCGATGCCGCTTAGGCCGGGCATCTTGATGTCCAATATGACCACGTCAACGGGCTTTTCGGCGAGAATTTGCAAGGCATCCATGCCGCTTCCCGCCGTCTCGACAGGTATCCCCGCCTCGGTCAGCCGCTTGCCAAGAGTCGTGCGAAAGCGTTCCTCGTCATCGACAAGCAATACTATCGGCATATTCTCACTCATGGTTTCCTCCGGGTGAGGCCCGCCGGCCTTGTTGGCCGGCGGGCGTTTGTTGTCTGTGCGGTGCGTGATCGGCGGTCGTGTCCTCGGCGGTTAGTAGAATCCGATCATCGGCCAGTACACGAGCACGCTGATGACCGACAGAAGGAGCAGAACCAGGCACCAGGGCACCGCCACCTTGATGAATTCCGTCTGACTGAAATAGCCGGTGCTGTAGGCGATGATGGTCGGCGGGCAGCCGATGACCAGCATGATGAACGAGGTGGTGATCGGGGCGAGCAGCGCCACGGCCTGCGGCGACATGTTGAGCATTTCGGCCATGGGCAGGGTCACCGGAAGGGTGAGGGCCACGGCTGCGGAGTTACTCATCATGCTCGAAAGGAACGAGCCGAAGAAGCCCATGCCGTAGTACACGAAGAAGGGATGCTGGCCCTGCAGAAGGGGCAGGAACTGCTCGGCGAGGAACTTGCCCGCGCCCGAATCCAGCATGGCCTGGCCCATGGACACGCCCGCGCCGAACACGATCCACGACTCCCAGGGGAACTTGTCGCAGATGGTCTTGAAGGAAACGAACTTGGGTCCGCAGAAGCCGGCCAGGGCCAAGGCCGCGACCACGCTCACGTGCCAGCCTGTGAGATCCGAGAATCCCCAAAGGAGGAAGGCGAGACCGAAAATGACGCACACGGCGAGTTCCTTGCCGCGCATGGGCGGCATTTGCTCGACGGCGACTGCGGCCGGGAGTTCCTTTTCCTTGGGCCGGAAGATCATGTACACGACCAGCCACGTCGCGACGGCGGTGAAGATGGCCAGCGGGAATTGGATGATCATGTACTCGAGAAAACCGACCTTGATCGCGCCGTTGGTGTACTTGGTGAGGATTTCGACGGCCAGCGGGTTTCTGCCGCCGCCGAGCAGCGTTCCGAAGCCGCCCGCGGAAGCTGCAAGCGGAATGAGGATGATGAAGAACTTGGAAAGGTTGTTGCTCTTGGCCGGCGTGATGCCCATGGCGCGAAGCACTGGAACGAGGGCGAAGAGCATGATGACCGTGACGGTCGCGTCATGCAGGAACGTGGCCAGCATGGTGCAACTGAAGGCCATGACAAAGCTCAGGCGCATGACCCCGCGTCCCGCCAGCTTGAAAACCCAAGACATGATTCGGTTTGCGAGGCCCACTTCGTTCAACACCACGCCGAACATGATGATCATGAGCACGAACATGACCGCCGGACTTGAGAATGGCGACCATGCCTTGTTTGCCGACTGAATACCGAAGAGTATCAGGCCGGACGCCGCGCACAGTGCGGTGATGCCGATGGGAATGGCCTCGGTCACCCAGAGAGCGATGACTGCGACGACCAATCCAAGGAACTTGTGCCCGGCCGGGGGGAGTGATTCCGGCATGGGAATCAGATAGACGAGCAATCCAAGGCCCAATGAAATCAAGACCTTTATGATGATTGATCGACCGGACTGCACGGGACCTTGCGGTTCTTCTTCCTGGAGGATGATCTCGTCAGGAGAATCGGTATTGACATTGTGAGCACTCATGTGAGCCCTCCGTTTTTGCTTTGATGATGTGTAAACCGCCAAAGAAGACACTCATTCCTTCAAAGGCTACAGACGGCAGACTTCCTTGATCCGCCGCACGATCTCCCGATAAACGTCGGAAAACCGCAGCAAGCCGACGAGTTTGCCGTCTTCCATAACGAACAAGGAGTCGTGCCTGAACATGACGAAGCGATGGAATGCGATGTTGAGCATTTCGTCGCTCTCGATGGTCTGGGACTTTGTCGGATGACGGATGAAATCCTTGACCAGGACATCCTTGGCCAGGGAGCACAGATCGTCGAGCGGCTTTGCCCACAGCAACGCCCGCTCCTTGGAGGATTGGATTACGTAGTCGAAGTTGACGACACGGGAACTCGCCTGCTCATCCACGAGCTTGTCGTAGTCGGGCTCAAGCCCTCGCACGACATCGATCGGCGACAGCTTGCCGACGATTCGCCCCTCGTCGTCCTGAATCAAAAGAATGCGTTGCTCCTTTTTGCCGGAGAGGTATTCCTCCTGCGCCCGCTCAAGCGCCATGACCGCCCCTGCGAATGTCGCCGCCTCGGAGATCATGGGGAACTTGCTGATTGGGACCATGAAATCCCTGACACGTTCGTTCATTGGTCACCTCGTTTGCCTGTCATGGTTCGTAGAGTCGTCTGGTCATCCGTAAGCCTTTTCCTGCACTCAACCCACCCAATCCAGAGTGCGGAGTTGTCGCGCACCTGGGGTTTCTTAAGCACTTGGCGTGCCATGGGTAGATTTTGAGAGCTTGCGCAGTTTTAACTATTTGTTTTTAAAAAGTAAAAAATCTTAACTTTGATTCAGGAAAAATGCATATTGCAGTTTACCGGAGCAGTCTCTGCGCATTTAATCGCGCAATCATGGCCGCAGATTGGCGAGTTTGCGCGATTGGCAGGTTGCCTGCGTCCTCAACACGGCAAGGCCGAGGCGCGTGAGTACCGACTGAGGTGAACTGGAGCCTGTAGGTCGCAGTCAGGCAGGCTTTTCAAAATCCCGCCAACTGTTACATCATGTTTGGACGAAGCATGCGGGGGCTGTGATCAGACGTCACTGGCAGAGACGACAGAAGATAGCGGGGAGTGTGAGCACGGTGGCCGTGAGCGGCAAACCTCGTATCACCCAGGAGAGAAAAAAACATGCTGGGTTTTCGTGCCCAGGTTATAATTTAAGGGGCTGAGGGCGAACCTGAGCGACGAGACCGCAGGAATGCAAAGGCAAAGACTCTGTGCTTCCGGCAAGATGCGCTGCGGTGGTTTCGATTCTTGCGGAAATGTCGGTTTCCGGCCCGCGTCATCACGGGCGGTTGCGATCGAATGTATAGTTGCCCTTCAAAAATTCAGCGACATACCAATCTATCTGGGCATCGTCGGACAGGCTCATGTCCAGGTGACGCATGGCCCCCAGAAGACGTCCGAGGTTATCCACCTTCTCCGAAATGCGTTTTTGGTCGTACTTCTTTATCTCCGCTCGAAGTGAATCGCCCTTCTGGACAACCCGGAATCCAAGCCAGCGCAGAGTTTCGGCAATGAGCCGTGCGCGTCTCGTGCGCCTTCCGACGTCGGCCGCCCCACCCTTGAAGGAGAACATCACGTAGTTGTCGTTTATGACTGGGCCGCAGTAGGTGTCCACGGTTGCGAAATGGTGGCCCATCCGACCATGAAAGTTCATATATTCATTTGATATTATTGAATAATTTGTGCCACCATGCCCTCTCATCGCCTGCGGCGTACGAAACACCGAGCCGGACACGACCATGTCGAATCCCGACAACGAAGAATCACGTTCGCCATGCCATCGAATATCGGGATGACGCATTCCGTCGAGAAGGGCCTTGAAAGGAATACATCTGATATCCTCAATCTCGGCAACTCTTCTTGCACCAAGGTCAACGAGCCCCCCACCCAGGTCGATGACGAGGATATTCAATGGAAGGCCCGTGAAAAGCGGCACTGCCGGTCCTGCTTCCATATCCATGTCGTCGGCGATGGAGAACATCCGGCGCATGGCCATCTCGTGGGCGAAGCGGATGACGTCGTGCAGGGTGCGGCATCCCCTGGCCGTGAATTCAGGCTTCTCCGGATCCACCAGGTTGAGCGGCGCGATGAGTTTCAGCGCTTCCTGCAATGACTTGTAGACAGGACTGCCCTTCATGAGGTTCACGGGCTTTTTTTCGGACAAAATTTCTCGGACGCGCCCCGGATAGACCACCTTGTTCGTGGCGTCCAGGGTGATTTCCTGCCCGTGGGGAAGGATGTGGGTGGCCCGGCCAACCCCGACCAGCGTGGGAATCCCGAATTCCCGAGCCACCGAAGCCATGTGGCCCGTCACGCTGCCCGTGTCCGTGACGATGCCCGCCACCTTGCCCATGGCGGCCACATAGGCCGGCGACGTCTGCTTGGCGACCAGGATGGATCCTTTGGGGATGGAATGAAGGGCATGGCTGGTCTGGACAACATAGGCGACGCCCGATGCGGTGCCTGGCGAAGCCGCTTGACCACCGGCCAGCAAAGGAGTGTGCCCGGGAACGAATTCGCAGCATTCCGCCTGCGGAAGTTCTTGCGCGCGCATCAACGGCCGCGTCTGAAGGATGAGGAAACGCTCACCTTCGTCAAGAGCCCATTCGACATCGAGCGGCATCCCGTAATGGTCTTCAAGCCGTTGGGCGTACTCCGCGAGCCTGGCAACCTGTTCAGGAGTCAGGCAAGGCGCCGTCCGCAGATGTTCAGGCAATTCTTCCGCAGTCGTTCCGCCATCCGGAAGAAACTTCAAACGTTCGGTTTTTCGGGCGGTCGTGCTGGCGACAATCGCGTGATCGTCACGCCGCACCCGCCAGAAATCAGCGTCGACCGATCCGTCCACGAGGCTCAAACCCAGCCCCCATACGCCGGAGACGAGCATTTCCCGCATGGTCGTCGCATTCGGATCGACGGTGTATGCCACGCCGCTGGCCCGGGCCTGCACCATGGCCAGCACCAGCACGCTCATCATGACGTCCTGATCCGAGTACCCTTTGGTCCGGCGATAAAAGACCGCCCTGGGAGTAAAGATGCTGGCAACGACCTCGCGCCATGCGGAGGCTACATTGCCCGGCACGACGCCGAGAACGGTCGTATGCTGTCCGGCAAAGGATGCGCCTGAATCCTCGCAGACCGCTGACGAGCGGACGGCCAGCCGCAGATCCGGCCCAAGCCGTGAAACCATGCTCCGCACAGCCGAGTTCAAGGCATCTTCGAGTTCGGGCGGCAGCGGGGCCGATAGAACATGGCGCCATGCATTCTCGCATGCGTCTTCGAGCGCAGCCGTATCAGAGACGTCCACCTTCGCCAGCATACGGCCGAGGGTTTCCTGCAATCCTGAATAGCGCATGAAGAGGGCGGCCGCCGAGGCGGTCACGGCGAATCCTTGCGGGGTCGGGAGACCGACCCTGTTGCCAACCTCGCCGAGATTGGCCGCCTTGCCCCCGACTTCATCCAGGTTTTCCAGCGACAGGCGTTCGAGCGGGAGCACGATCAGTGGGGAATCGAACGAACGGCGTCGCGAGAGAGCGCGAAGCGCCTTGATGCCGATAGTTTCGGCTCGATCGAACAATTCCGGAAATGCGCCCCCGGAAAGGGCATTAAGGTCTTCGACCAGGTCGTAGACTCCGCCGACCAGGGTTTCGGCCAGACCGAGTGCCTCGTCCTGGGTGAAGGAGCGCCCTTCGTAGATGAGCCTCTCCAAGTCGGTCAGCAATTCCAGCGCCTGATTGTTGCCAGCAAGGAGACTCTTGAACGCCCGGTATCGCCGTTCGAGGGTCAGATCGTCGCGCGACTCGCGACGAATGACGGAGTTGCGTCGGAAAAACTCAAGAAGCTTGGGCATCAACCTCTCGCATTACGTGAGAACTTTGGTCGCAACGGTTCCGTTTCGATTTCGCCCCTGTCACTGACAGGGCTATGCTGAAATCTCTTTGCGTTTTTCTCCGCTTTCCCCAACTCGACCTGCAAACCGTTTCTTGCTTCTTCGAGGAACCGGCTTCGGGTTGGGGCATGCCGCAAATCGATTCCAGTCAAGCCGGTGCGCCTCTTTCATCACCGCAAGAAGCACCGCTCTGATGAGATCCCAGACTCCGGTGTTTTGCCATTCCCGAAGGCGTCGCAGGCACGTCATTCCCGATCCGCATCCCATCTCCGTCGGCAGATGCTCCCAAGGAGTGCCCGTCTCCAAAACGAACAGTATGCCTCGCAAGACGGATTTATTGCTCAGGCGGCGGCGCCCTCCGCGAGGACGCGGCGGCGGCTTGGGCAGGAGCGGCCCGACAATCTGCCATATCCGTTCATAATCAGAATGATTCATGGCGACCCACGACTCTGTTTGAGGTTTTGGGTTTGGTGCGGAGGGATGCCGGAAGGGCTGGCCCAGCCACGGGAGTCGATGCCGGGCCAGCCCTGTTCGTTGCTAGTCTCCGCGTCTCAGGGCGATGCTCTGCGCCCGCGCCTCGACAATACGCTGCTCGTGTTCACGGCGTCTGCCCGCCGCGAGCTTGGCCTTGTCCATCAGTTCTTCGAGTTCGCACGGCTTGAGCATGTAGTCGTATGCCCCGAGCTTCATGCCCTCGATGGCGGTTTCCACTGTCCCGTGACCGGTCAGCATGATCACCTCGGTCAGCGGGTACTCGGCCTTGATGCGCCGCAATGTTTCGATGCCGTCCATGACGGGCATCTTCACATCCAGCACCACGACCTCCACGCCCCCCTCCGCCAATGCCTCCAGAGCCGCCTGTCCGGAGAGGGCGGTCTTGACCTCGATTCCGCGCTTGGTGAGGCGCTTCTCCATGGTCTCGACGAATCCCTGCTCATCATCAACCAGTAAAATTTTGACGCTCATGATTGAATCCTCCATTGTTTTCGGCAGGAGTGTCCACGATAGAGCCCTCGCTTGCCGTTGATCCCTGTTTTGCTAGAGGTTCGCCCTCTATCCTTCATCTTCCTCCGGGCGTTTTGCCCTTATCGGGAGACTGACCGTAAATTTGCTGCCGTGCCCGACGCGACTTGCGACTTCGAGCTTCCCACCCATCTTCTGAATTATTCCGTAACAGATGGAGAGCCCGAGCCCGGTTCCCTTGCCGACCGGCTTCGTGGTGAAGAACGGATCGAATATCCTGTTCAGATTGGTCTTCGGAATCCCGTGTCCCGTGTCTTCGACGGAGAGGACCAGGTTGTCGCCCTGTCGGATCGTGGAAAGCGTAAGAACTCCGCCCTTCTCTTCCATCGCATCCAGGGCGTTGTTGATGAGGTTCAAAGCCACCTGCTGCAGTTCGGAATAGGAAACGTACAAGGGGGGCAGATTCTCGGCCAGATCCTGCACGATTTCGACATTGGCGAAGCGGGCCCGCTGCAGGGAGAGTTCGACCATCTCGCGCACGAGGGCGCTCAAATCCACATCGGAATGCGACGGTTCCCGCTTGCGCGCGAAGGTGAGCAATTTGTGGGTAATCTCGCGGCAGCGCCGACCCTGGGTACGTATCTGGGCCAAAGCGCGCTTGATCTCGGCCTTGTCTTGCTCGGTCTGGATTCCATCGGCCAGGATGTCTTCCACCCAGCCGGCTTCTTCCATCATGATCGCCACCGGATTGTTGATCTCATGACCGATTCCCGCCGCGAGCTCGCCAAGGGAGGCCAGCTTGCCTGCCTTGATGACTTGCTCGTTCATGGTCTCCTTTTCCTTGTCGATCTTCTGCAGCATGCGCACCATGCGGCCGGAAAGCACAAAGGCCATGGCTCCGACGGCGAAAGCGGTGAGCAGGATGCCTGAAAGTGCCAGTATTCGGGCTGTCTTCAAGGCGGCGAAGGCATCATCCGCCTCTTGCTGGAAAACTAGGAGCCAGTCGCCGTCCTTGAGGGGGGCGACGACGAACAGAACATCCTTGCCGGTTCCCGGGCTCTTTCGAATCGTTGAAACGACCCCGGCGGTCCGTTCGATTCCTGCAGCGCTTCCGACGTTTTCGCTTATGATTTCCAGAAGTTCGCGGGGATCTGGCGTGAATTCCATGCGCCGAGCATGAACCTGCAGCGTGCCCGCTCGGTCCACAATATATGCCAATCCCGTATGTCCAAGGCTGATGTCATCGATGAGATCGTTGAATGTTGCAAAGTCGATGGTCGCCCGGACGACGAATTCACGTCCTCCCCAGACTCTGTGGTCGGCGACGATGAAATGCGGAGACCCGCGCAGTCCGCTGAACACATCGGAGATGTAGGACTGGCGGTTCATGGCCTGCCTGAACCACTCGGCCTCGGAGTAGTCCGCGCCGTCGAGCTGCAATGGACCGGCATAGGCGACCTGCCTTCCGTCGCTCGAGACCACGCCTATATCCACGAAAACGTCTTGGCTTCGAGTTTGCAAGATAGTCAGCAGATCTTCGAGCACCTCGCCGTCACGCAGCATTTCCTGTCCTGCCAGGTCTGCGATGATTTGCAGTTCCGACAGACACTGTCGCAAGAAGATGTCCACGTTTTGTCGGTGCTGTTCGACCAACGATTCGGCATGGGCGATCGTCTTTTCTGAATAGGAGGATTGGAAGTGGCTGCTCCAGGCAAAAGCAAGAAACATTATGGGGAGCAGCGAGGCAAGTATGATCAGCAGTATCATCCTGCGTCGAAAGGGACTGTAGTAAGGATGGTATGCCATTTCTTATTCCTTCCTTGTCTCGTGCGATGTTCGACCGGTCACGTTGCCACCTTTCATCGCCCGCTCTCTAGCGAATGTCGGCTGGAGCTTCCTGCGGAAGGTTGATGATGAATGTGGTCCCTTCTCCCGGCTGGCTGTGGACAGAAATTTCACCGCCCAGCTTCTGGATTATTCCATGGCAGATGGACAATCCCAGACCCGTTCCTCGTCCGGGCTCCTTGGTGGTGAAGAAGGGGTCGAATATCTTGTCCAGATTCTCCTTGGGGATCCCGATGCCCGTATCGCTGATGCTCACGGTGATGCCGCCCTCCGACAGCTTGCTGACGGAGATCGTGATTCGGCCGCCTCCGTGAATGGCGTCGATGGCGTTGTTCAGGAGATTGAGAAGGACTTGGCGTAACAGCGAGGGCTCGCTGTGGATGATCGGGAGATCGGAGGCGAACTCCTTGACTATGCTGATGTTGTTCAGGGTCGCTTCCCGCTCGCGCATGCCCACGACTTCGGACACGAGAGTGTGCATATCCACATCCCGAATCGTGGAGTCCATCTTGCGTGCGAAGCTGAGGAGCTTGTGCGTGATTTCCCTGCACCGCCCCGCCTGGGTCACTATCTCCCGCAGGGAGTCATGAAATTCGTCTATCTCCGCGAATCTGGCCATCGTCTCGCGCTTGAGCAGATCCTGGAGCCATCCGGCCTCTTCGCCGATGATCGCCAGGGGGTTGTTGATCTCGTGAGCGATGCCCGCCGAGAGCTGGCCGATGGCGGCGAGTTTTTGCGACTGGATGACCTGATCGTTCAGCAGCGTCTTTTCCATGTCGATCTTCTCGACCTGGGCGAGCAGGAGGCGAAGGCCCAGAACCGCCGCTCCCGCCAGAAGAAGGACGCACACGCCGAAAAGCAAGGCGTAGTTGGCGGTTCGCGTCCGAAGTGCTTGGTTCAGTTCACGTTCTTCTCGTTGCACCACAAGCCACCAGTCTGACTTGGAGGTCAGCCTGGCGATCGTGTAGTCAAAGACAACTCCCTGGAGCTCTCGCTTGAAGGACCCGTCGGCGCCAGTCGAGATGGAACGCAAAAGGGCATCGTCAACCTTCTGGAGAATCGCTCCGTGAGTGAGGGATCTGGTCTGTAGCACCCCCTCCGAGTTAACGATGAACACTTCGCCAGTACGCCCCAGGCGGATGTTGTCCAATAGTGAACTGAACAAGAAGACATTGACCGTGACGCGCATGACCCAAGTCTGCTTGCCGTTCTCTTTCTTTATGGCGATGATGAAATGTGGAGAACGGCGATACCCGAGGAAAACGTCGCTGACGGTGACGCCATTCTCCATTACGTCGAGGAACCACTCCTCCTTGCTGTAATCCATTTCAAGGAGATCATGAGGGCCGACATAGGCCAAGTGCTTTCCATCTTCGCCGAGGATGCCGATATCCTCGAATACATGGTCAAAATCTCGATCCATCTTGCTGAACACGGAAGCAAGATTCTCCGGCGACCTCAGTTCACCGAGCGAGTGCAGGTCGGATGTGAACTGCACAATGCTCAAAAGATCCTTGATGTTGACGTCTGTATTCTTTTTGTATTTTCTTGCCATGATCTCCATGTTTTCTTTGAATCGCGAGCGCGTGTCCCCGTCAATTTCGTTGATCGAATAAATGAACGCGCCTGCGGCGACAAAAATTGCAGGCATGAATATGTATACTAAAACAGTGAATACTATGCGCCGCTTCTTGTTGTCCGACAGTGCATTCAGCATATTGTCCTCGTTTCTGTCCCATTGCTTGACTGTCTATTGCAAATGCAAGCCGACCATTCTTTGTGTGGCGCAGTCGTGCGATATCCTGGTGGCAGCATCTCGTTTCCACATTTTGTTCGAGCAAATTTCATCTTCCATGAATCATGAACGAAGGTCAGCAGGCGTGTTCTGCGACCCATGGCAACGCGACGAGGGAAATCCAAGATTTCGACCATGGAGGCCGCCGGAAGCGCAGTGACGAAGAACGTGCGTCTTCGAGGAGTTGCAGCCGGGACATGCCTGAAGAAGACAGCACGGATGTCCGGGCCGAGGAAGCATTGCATATTGAATAACGCCGGGACGGATCGAACGAAAGCGGACGAGGACATAGTGCGGCGCGAGGAAATCCCCTGGGGTGAGGAACACGGGCGTGGACGCGTCGAGGAAGTGGGACGCGCGGCCGCGTTGAGGTTCAGCTCCGCATTTTGTTTGTTCATTGCATCCGTCCCGGCGTTATTTTCTCAATAGAATCCGATCATGGGCCAATACAGGAGAACTCCCACGGTGGAGACGAGCAGCAACGTAAGACACCAGGGAACGGCCACCTTCACGAATTCTATCTGGCTGAAGTAGCCCGTGCTGTAGGCGATGATCGTCGGCGGGCAGCCGATGACCAGCATGATGAAGGAGGTCGTGATCGGTGAGAGCAGCGCCACCGCCTGGGGCGACATGTTCATCATTTCGGCCATGGGCAACGTGATGGGCAGGGTGAGGGCCACCGCCGCCGAGTTGCTCATGAGGCTCGACAGGAACGATCCGAAGAAGCCGAAGCCATAGAAGACGACGAAGGAGGGCTGCCCATCGAGAAGCGGCAGGCAGACTTCGGCGAGGTACTGGCCGGCTCCGGAGCTCAACATCGCCGCGCCCATTGACACGCCTGCGCCGAAGACGATCCAGGATTCCCAAGGGAATTTGTCGCAGATCGTCTTGAAGGAAATGAACTTTGGGCCGCAGAAACCGGCCAGCGCCAAGGCGGCCACGACGCTCACATGCCAGCCGGTGAGATCGGAAAGGGTCCACATGATGAACGTGAGGGTGAAAATGATCGTCACGCCAAGTTCCTTGCCGCGCATGGGAGGCATCTTATCCATCATGACCTCGGCGGGCAGTTCCTTTTCCTTGGGCCTGAAGATCAGCCAGAGTACGCCCCAGGTGGCCACCGCGGTCAGAAAGGCCAGAGGAAACTGGATCACGATGTACTCCATGAAGCCGACCGTGACCTTGCCATTGGTGAACGACTGCAATATTTCGACAGCCAGGGGATTTCGCCCGCCGCCTAGCAGCGTTCCGAAACCGCCGGCCGATGATGCCAAGGGAATGAGAATTATAAAAAACTTCGAAAGATTGTTGCTTTTGAGGGGCGTTATCCCCATGGACACAAAAACCGGGACCAAGGCGAAAATCATGATGACCGTGACAGTTGCATCATGGAAAACGGTGGCCATCATCGTACAGCCAACAGCCAACACGAAGCTGAGCTTCTTGACTCCTGTGCCCGCCATCTTGAACACGTAATACATGATCCTGTTTGCCAGGCCCACTTCGTTGAGCACGACGCCGAACATGACGATCATGAGCACGAACATGACCGCCGGGCTGGCGAAGGGAGCCCAGGCCGCACCAGGACTTTGAATGCCGAAGAGGATCAATCCGGCCGCCGCGACCAGCGCTGAGACGCCGATCGGTATGGCTTCCGTAACCCACAGGATAACGATGGACAGAAGCAACGCGAGGAATCTGTGCCCCTCGGGAGACAAATTATCCGGTGTAGGCAAGGCGTAGACGCCTAGTCCCACTGCAATGGCCAGCAGCACTTTTATTATTATGCTGCGGCCTGATTGTTCGGGGCCGGAAGGATGCTCCTCCACGAGGAGTTCGTCTTCAGGCCGATCTCTATAATCTGCTTTCTTGGCTTCAGCGGTCATTTCGAACACCCCTTCTCATTACGTTTGCGCTTTCTCCTTTCCCGCTGTGCGGGAAACCATCCCGTCGTGTTAGAGGTTGCAGGTCTCGTTCATGATTCTGGACATGTGCGCGTACAGGTCGGAAAACAACAGCATCCCGCGAAGCTGCGCGCCGTCGGTGACAAACAGCGAATCGTGGCGGCCCATGACGAAACGGTGCACCGCCTGGTCGAGGCTGTCCGTGATGTCCACCGTCTGCGCGGCGGTGGGACGGCGGATGAAATCCTTGATCTTCACGTCGCGCGCCTTGGAGCAAAGTTCCTTGAGAGGCCTTGTCCACAGGGTCGCTTGATCGAAGAGCGAGCGCATCATGTGATCGTACGAGGCGCCAAGGGTATGGGCGCCCACGGCCTCGCCCATCTTCGAGTACTGGGGTTCGAGCCCACGCAAAACGTCCATGGGGGATATTTTCCCCACGACGCGACCCCTCTCGTCGTGAACCAGCAGGATGCACTGTTCGCTTTTTCCCGATTTGTAATCCTCGTGGCATTGGTTGAGCGTCCTCACCACCGTTCCGAACGTCTCCTCCTCGGATATCCTCGGGAATCGCTCGGCAGGTATCATCAGTTTTTCGACAGTCATCGATTCCATGTTCTTCCTCCACGTCTTCCGGCTTGATTGCCGCCAATGCCCCGGTGATCAGGCGCGCCTGCGCTCCAGCTTCTGGGCATATGCTCTTCCGATGTGGTCAATGAGGGTGTCCACATCGCAGGGTTTCATCAGATACTCGAACGCTCCCATGCGCACCCCCTCGGTGGCCATCTCGATCGAGGCATGCCCGGTAAGCAGGATCACCACCGTTTCTGGATGACGTTTCTTGAGCTCCGTCAGGGTTTCCAGGCCGTCCAAACCCGGCATCTTCACATCCAGAACGACCACATCAATGGGTTGCTCCGAAACGATGCGTAGAGCTTCCAGACCGCTGCTCGCAGTGACGACGTTCTGATTGCGTTCCAGCATGCGCTTGCCCAGGGTGCGAAGGAAGCGTTCTTCGTCGTCCACCAGAAGTATTCTGGGAACCACTGCGTTTTGGCCGGAAGCAACGGGCATCATGGCAAGCTCTCCTTGGGTTCCTCCGGGTCATTCGCCCAGAAGCGTTCTCACGAGCGTGCACAGCACGTTCAGAAGGATGAGACCCAGCACGCTCGCAGGCCAGAACCACCACTTCTTCAGGATGGCGGGGTTCCAGGCGTTTTTGCCGCGAGGCAGGTGATGAAGCGCCTTGAACGGGACAAACTCGGACGCGGCGCCGGGCTCAGGGGCAGCCTTTTCCGTTCCCGTCCGCATTTCCTTGCTAAAAGCTTCGTCCTTCATTCCCATCTCTCCATCCACCGAATCGGATTCGCCATTTCCCCGCCGGAGCGCCGCGACGGGGAAATGGCTGGATGCAAGACCTAAAAACGCATGCTTTTTTCGAGCTTGTCGAGTTGCGCGCGTTCCTCGGCCTTGCGGATCCTCTCGTCACGCTCAAGCTTGACCGCGTAGGCATCCTGAATTTTCGCGACCAGCCCCTGAAACTCATACGGCTTCATCAGGTAGTCGAAAGCGCCGAGCCTCATTCCCTCCACGGCGGAGGGCACGTCGGCATGGCCGGTCAAGAGCAGGACTTCGACCCCGATGTGCTTTTCGCGGATCTCGGCCAGGGTTTCGATGCCGCTCAAGCCAGGCATCCTTATGTCGAGAACCACAACGTCCACCGGAGTCCGAGCCAGAACTTCGAGCGCTTCCATCCCGCTGCCCACGCTCAAGACTTCGTAGCCTCCCTCGACGAGACGCTTTCCCAAGGTCGTGCGAAACCGCTCCTCGTCGTCGACAAGCAAGAGTTTCGGCTTTTCCTGAACCATATGGCATCCTCCTCTTGGGCCAGTCGGCCTTTTGGGCCGACTGGCGTTTGCAATGCGCCTAATAGAATCCGATCATCGGCCAGTAGAACATGACCCCCACGACGGCCACGCCGAGCAGAACCAGACACCAGGGCACGGCCACCTTGATGAAATCCACTTGGCTGAAATAGCCGGTGCTGTAGGCGATGATGGTCGGCGGACAGCCGATGACCAGCATGATGAACGAGGTGGTTATGGGTGCGAGCAGCGCCACGGCCTGAGGCGACATGTTCAGCATCTCGGCCATGGGCAGGGTGATGGGCAGCGTCAGGGCCACGGCCGCCGAGTTGCTCATCATGCTAGAAAGGAACGACCCGAAGAAGCCCATCCCATAGAAAACCAGGAATGAAGGTTGCCCCTGCAAGAGCGGCAAGCAGACTTCCGCCAGATACTTGCCCGCGCCCGAGTTGAGCATCGACGCGCCAAGGGAGACGCCGGCGCCGAAAACGATCCACGACTCCCACGGGAACTTGTCGCAGATGGTCTTGAACGAGATGAACTTTGGACCGCAGAATCCCGCCAGAGCCAGGGCGGCGACCACGCTCACGTGCCAGCCCGTGAGATCCGAGAAGGTCCAGAGGATGAAGGTCAGCGTGAAGATGATGGTCACGCCGAGTTCCTTGCCTCGCATGGGCGGCATCTTCTCGATCCTGACGGCTGCGGGGAGCTCTTTCTCCTTGGGCCTGAAGATCATGTACACTACCGCCCATGTGGCGAGGGCTGTGAATATGGAAAGGGGAAACTGGATGATGAGGTATTCCATGAACCCGACGTTGACCGCGCCGTTGGTGTACTTGGCGAGGATTTCGACGGCCAGCGGGTTTCTGCCGCCACCCAGCAGCGTGCCGAATCCGCCAGCGGATGCGGCCAGGGGAATGAGGATGATGAAAAATTTGGAAAGATTGTTGCTTTTACCCGGAGTGATCCCCATGGCACGCAGCACTGGGACCAGGGCGAAGATCATGATGACCGTGACTGTCGCATCGTGAAAGATCGTGGCCAGCATGGTGCAGCCCACGGCCAGCACGAAGCTCAGCCGCTTGACGCCTGTTCCGGCTATCTTGAATATCCACGACATGATGCGGTTGGCCAAGCCGACCTCGTTCAACACCACGCCGAACATGATGATCATGAGCACGAACATGACCGCGGGGCTGGCGAAGGGTGCCCACGCCCTGTTTGGCGACTCGATGCCGAAGAGGATGAGGCCGGCGGCGGCGCAAAGCGCGGTCACGCCGATGGGGATGGCCTCGGACACCCACAGGATGATCACCGTAGTCACCAGAGCCAGGAATTTATGGCCCTGCGCAGGAAGGGTTTCGGGGGTGGGCAGCAGATAAATGCCTATGCCCACGGCGAAGGCGAAAAGAACCTTGAGCAGTATCGTCCGGCCGGATTGCACCGGTCCCTGGGATTCTTCTTCGTGGACGACGAGTTCATCGGGCGAATTGCCTGGAGCTGCGTGAGCACTCATGGTGAGACCTCCGTATGTCGACCTGGTGGATAGTTGTTTGCTTGCAGCGCCTGTGTTACAGGCGGCAGACTTCCTTTATTCGCCTGCTGATTTCCTTATATACGTCCGAAAAACGGATGAGCCCGACAAGTTTTTGTCCGTCCATCACGAAAAGCGAGTCGTGCTTGAACATGACAAAGCGGTGGAAAGCGGCATTGAGGGACTCTTCTGCGCCGATGATCTGCGACTGCGAAGGATTGCTCACAAAATCCCGCACAAGCATATCCTTGGCAGTCGAGCACAGGTCATCGAGCGGCTTCGACCAAAGAGTGACCTGATTCTTCATCGTCTGGATGACGTAGTCGAAATTGCCGACCAGAGCGCTGGCCTGCTCATCGACGAGCTTGTCGTAGTCTGGCTCCAGGCCGCGTACGACATCGATGGGTGAGAGCTTGCCCACGATCTTGTTGTCTTCGTCGCGGACGAGGAGGATGCGCTGCTCTCTTTTTCCCGAGAGATATTCCTCCTGGGCGCGATCAAGCGCCATGACCGCCCCGGCGAAGGTCGCCGTATCGGAGATCATGGGAAACTTGCCAATGGGGACCATGAAATCCTTGACTGTTCCATTCATCATTCTCGCTCCTCTGGTACTTTCCGTAAGAGTCGAGATCGTGCACGATCCATGTTTCTGAACTCGGCGCGCCTCGTGGCGCGAACCTGAAAAACCATTTGCGCGCAAATCAGAGCTAAACTTATCAAATGCCGTGCCTAAACTGCTCGCGCAAGCGACAGCTGAACGACAACATGCTGATTAAACTAGTTTTTTATTTGTTTATTTTATCACTATCTTGGCCAAGGCGCCATGTGAAGAGGGTCGATTGCGTGGAGCAAGCGCCTTCCATTGCCCTACCATGCGCGATTTTATGCATAACTTTTCCTTGTGCGTGATTGGAGAGCCTGCTAGTGCTCTATTGCGCGATAGCCGCAGGGCGCCCGTGGGGTCCTTGGAGACGATACCGGGCAAATGGTCGGGGTTTCATGCCATGCCTGAAGAAGGCGCCACGGGAGGCAGGGCGCTTGCCGCGGTTCAAAACGGGGAGATTGGCGATGCGTTTAAGCGATGTGAAGGATTGGTTCCTGCGTCTGGCGCGTTCCCAGCGTAAGCCCGAGCGGCGCAAGCTGCGCACTCGGCTGCTGCTTTCCCTCATCCCTTCCTCGATGATAGTCTTGGCCGCCACGGGATACGCCACGTACTGGACGTCGTCCGAGTTCATATCCATCGCTCTTGAGCGCATCTCCAGACTTCACGCCACGACCACTGCCCATGCGGTCGAGGACTACCTCGCGAAGTACAAGCGTGATCTGCTTTTCGCGGCGAGGATGCCGATAACGCCCGAAGGGATGGCGCGCTATCTTTCCGACCTGAAAGGCATCGGAGGAGAAATATTCACCGAGTTCGGCTACATACCCAAGCGAGAAGGACAGCACATCGCGTTTGTCACCCAGGGAAACATGACCATCCGATTGACCCCGGATGAGATGAGGGAAATCCGGCCAAGTCCTGTTCTTTTGTATGGCCGGATCGATGGCCTGAAGATGGGCGAGGTCTGGCTTTCGCGGTTTAAGGAGGTGGAATATCCTTTTCCGACCGAGGAGAATCCGCACGCGCGCTTTTCAGTGAAGGTCATCCGCTTCGTCACTCCATGCCAGGACGAGAACGGGGACATCACAGGATTTCTCTACCTTGCCATCGACGCTCGCAATATCCGGAACATCTTGTCGCTTTACGATTCGAAGAAATCGCCGGTTTTTGCTTTTCCTCGCAATCCTCGCCTTTCCCGATACACTTTCTTTTTCGACGATGAGGGATGGGTGATCTTTCAATCCGAATCGGTCGAAATCCCCGAGGCCGATCTGAACACCCTCGAATTCCGTGCTGTCAAACGCGGAACCCTTGGCAGGCCTGGACTTCCAAACGCGTTCAGACCTGCGGACGACGAGGGGCGTTACTGGCAAATCGTCGATGACGCCCGAAACGGAGGCAAAGGGCTGCTCCGCGCGGTGGACGATGCCTATGGCAGGTCCTCCGACCGCAACTATTTTCTTGCCTACGCTCCAGTGCAACTCGTTTTGTCTCTTGGGGAGGCGCCGGTGGTCATTGGCGGGGTGGGGTATGTCGACAGAAGCGTCTTGATCGAGCTCGCGGGCTACCGACATCTTGACGTGATGATCGTCATCACCGTCATCGCCGTGCTGGCTATCACCGGAGTCATCGCGATCACGGCTCGTCGGACCACGCACGGCCTGATCGAACTGGCATCCGCGGTCGCCCACGTTCGCGACAAGGGGCGGTGGGAGGAAATCCGGCTGCATGAGACCGGATACGAAGCCGAAACCCTCAAGGAATCAATCAATTCAATGATCGCGACCATTCGGAAACAATTCGACGAAATCAGGGCCAAGGACATGGAGATCGAGTCGGTAGCCCTCAAGGAGCCAGCCACTCTCGCCGTCGATCACCATCCGCCAGGAGTCGATGACGTATTCCCCGAATTCATCGGCTCCGGACCGCTCATGTCGCAACTGAAGCGCGATATCGCCAAGGCGGGTCAGGTCGATGTGGACGTGCTCATCGAGGGAGAGACTGGCACCGGCAAGCAACTCGCCGCGGAAGCGGTTCATCGGCTTTCGCGGCGCGCGGACAAACCGTTCATATCCATCAATTGCGGAGAACTGGACGAAAACCTGCTTCTCGACACGCTGTTCGGGCACGTCAAGGGAGCATTCACCGACGGCAAGACGGACCGCCGCGGAGCGTTTCTGGAGGCTAACGGGGGAACGCTTTTTCTGGACGAGATTCAATCGGCGTCACTCAAGGTGCAACAGGCTTTGCTGCGAGCAATATCCATGCGCAAGGTCAAACCTTTGGGAAGCGATAAGGAGACCGATGTGGACGTGCGCCTGATCACGGCCACGAACTTCGACCTTAAGACACTCATAGAACAGGGAAAATTCAGAGAAGACCTTTATTACAGATTGAAGGTCATCACCATTCAGACCCCACCTTTGCGTGAACATCGCCAAAATGTTCCCTCTCTGGCGCTGCACTTCCTTCGCGAAGCCGAGCGCATGGCTGGGCGGTCCGGCCTTACCTTGTCGCGCGGGGCGCTCGAAAAGCTTGTCATCTACCATTGGCCCGGAAACATCCGAGAGCTCAAACACGTCATCATCACTGCCGCAGTCATGGTCGAAGGCAAGATCATCCAGGCCGAACAACTCAATCTCGACATGGAGACGGCCGACGCCTCGTTGTTGGTACCGCGAAATGGAGACACGCCCCTCCTGCCGCCCGACGGCGACCGCGAACCGCTGTCCACCGGCTCGTCGTCGTCCTCCCCGCGCGATACATTCCCACCGGACCTCAACCGGAGGCAAATAGCGGCCTACGAGTTTGCCGTGCGCAATGGCGACATCACGAGCAAGGATCTCCTTCGTCTCATGGATGGCAGCATATCCAAGCGAACCGCCACTTACGACATCCAAGACCTTGTCGCGCGAGGCCTGCTCGAAAAAATTGGCAAGGGGCCCACGACACGTTATGTGCTGGCGAGAAAACAGCAAGAATCCTGAATTCCGAAGGGATAGGTAGCTCAGGCCGTCCAGTCTCGCCCATCTCTGGATTTCTCTTCACCATCGAGGGCAAGGGCCGCACCTCGCTGGGCGCTGGAGGCGGCATGGAACACTCCGGCCCGACCCGACCAGTCTGATCTTTTCGCACCGGGCTTCGATCTGCACGTCAAGCTGGAGCGCGGCGGGGTCGAAGTAATTCACACTCCAAAGTCAGGTCGGCGCGCCTCTATTGCGTGTTCTCCTGCCTTCATTCACGCACTGCACGCCAGGGCGTCCATACACGCCAGCGGACATCCGATCGAGTACATGGGCAGGCCGGTAAAGCGTCTGGACACCGCCTTGGAAACTACGGCCAGGGCCGCGAGGCTGCTCTACAACGTATGCATGCACGACGTGCGGCATCTCTGGATAACCACTGCCCTGGACCAGGAGCTTGAGCCATCAGCCATCGCCTACATGGCAGGCACATCCGTCGAGATGATCCACTCCAACTATTACGAGCCACGCGCGGCCGCCAGGGCCAGGGCCGTCGAGGTCATACCCACGCTCGCCGAAGAGTACCACCGAGACAGGCCGAGGAAGGTCGTCGGAACCAACGGGACTCGGGGGCGTATGTAGTGCAATTGTGCAATGCAAAAGCAGAAGGGCCGCCCCGAAGGACGGCCCAACTCTGCGAAATTACTGGTCGGGATGAGAGGATTTGAACCTCCGACCCCCTGAACCCCATTCAGGTGCGCTCCCAGTCTGCGCTACATCCCGACGCAGGGGAAGTCGTGTAGTCTTTTACCGAGGGGCTGTCAACGGATCGGGGCGCTTTTTTCGGGAAAGGCCCCTACTTCCCGCCAGATCAGGAGCGAGCTCGAATTCGCCAGCGCCTGCCATGTCCGGCATTGGCTCTCTCACGCCGCCTACGGCATCGCCGACTTGCCGCTCCCAATGGTCCTCTACTTTTTCCCGCAGCCTCATCTCTTCTGGCCATTCTTCTTATCATTATAGACACAGCGCTGCCCCCGTCCAAAACGGTCCATGCAGGCCAGTCCCCGGTCGCGATTGCAAGCGAACCGCCCTTGGCGTAGATGCGGAGGCATGTCGCCGCTCCCTCGCGGCCTCGGCAAGGAGACCAGCGTGCCCGAAGATAGACCCGTCCTCGTCACCGGCGCCACAGGTTATGTGGGCGGCCGTCTCGTTCCCCTCCTGTTGCAGCGCGGGCATCGCGTGCGCGCCGTGGCGCGCTCCGTGGACAAGCTGCGCTGCCGCCCCTGGGCCGCACACCCGAACCTGGAACTCGCCGCTGCCGACCTGCACGACGAAAAGTCGATGATCGCGGCCGCCACAGGCTGCGGCGCGGCCTACTATCTCGTCCACTCCATGAGCGCCAGTCACGACGACTTCGCCGCCGCCGACCGTCAGGCCGCCTACGTTATGGTCCGTGCCGCCAAGGCGGCCGGACTTTCGCGCATAATCTACCTCGGGGGCCTCGGAGACGCGTCCGACGATCTTTCCGAGCACCTGCGCTCGCGCGCCGAAACCGGCACGATCCTCGCCCTTGGCCCCGCGCCCGTGACCATCCTGCGCGCAGCCATGATCCTGGGCTCGGGCAGCGCCTCCTTCGAGATACTGCGCGGCTTGGCCGAACACTTGCCGGTGATGCTCACGCCGCGCTGGGTGCGCACGAAATCGCAGCCCATCGCCATCTCCAACGTGCTCGGATACCTCGCGGGCTGTCTGGAGCACCCCGAAACGATCGGCCAGACCTACGACATCGGCGGCCCGGAGATACTGACCTACGAGCAACTCATCCAGCTCTACGCCGAGGTCGCCGGGCTCAGGCGACGAATCATCATCCCGGTGCCGGTCCTCTCGCCCGCGCTCTCAGCCTACTGGCTCAAGCTCATCACCCCGGTTTCCATGTCCCTGGCCAGACCGCTGGTCGAAGGGCTGCGCAATGAATGCGTGGTCCGCGACGACTCCATCCGGACGATCATCCCCCAAGATCTGCTTTCCTGCCGCGAAACCATCGCCCGGGCCCTGGACAAGGTGCGGCAAAGCCAGGTGGACACCTGCTGGCACGACGCGGGAACGGCCTTTCCGGCCGAATGGACCCAGTGCGGCGACCCGAAATACGCGGGCGGCAAGGAACTGCAGTGCGGCTACCGCGCGGTGCTGGAGGCCTCGCCCGAGGACATCTGGCCCGTAGTGACCCGCATCGGCGGCGAAACGGGCTGGTACGCCTCCAACACCCTGTGGCGCATGCGCGGCCTGTTCGACCAGATCATCGCGGGCCCAGGTCTCAACCGAGGCCGCCGCCACCCCGAGGACATCCGCGTCGGAGACGCCCTGGATTTCTTTCGTGTGCTGTCGGTCGAGCCGCCGCAAAAACTCCTGCTGCACTCGGAAATGAAGACGCCGGGCGAGGCCTTCCTCGAGTTCCACGTCGAGGCCATCAGCCGCAACGCGACGGAGTTGACCATCCTGGCAAGGTTCCTGCCACGCGGGATCGCCGGGCTCATCTACTGGTATTCAGTCTACCCTGTGCACCACGCGGTCTTCTCGGGCATGCTCCGAGGCATGGCCAGGGCAACGGGCAAGACGATTCTGGAAGAGCCACGGCGCTACACGCGCGTCTTCGCCAACGCCTGCGCCATTTTCTTCAAATGACGGCGAATTCGGCCAATGGCGGCCTTTTTTATCCTTTTCCGTTGTTACATGCGCTGAATCGTGCTAGTCTTCTGGCAGTAAATTTCGCCTTTTCATCAACCAAACAGAAGGAAGTAGCCATGAACGGACGCTCCCGCTTCGCTTTCGCGACCATGGTCGCCGTGGCGATCATGCTCCTGGCCCAGTCGCCCGCCTTCGCCGCCAGTCAGATGGTGCGTAAGGTGGACAATTTCATCGTCCTCTTCGACATGTCCGGCTCCATGTCCTGGCGCTACTGCGACACCGACTCGCGCAAGGCCGATCTCGCCCTGGCCGACCTCAAGGCCATGAACGAATTGATCCCCGAGTTGGGCTACAACTCCGGCCTGGCCACCGTGGCCTCCTACCACAAGTATGCGGCACTCACACCGTATTCCCGTTCCGGCTACGCCGCCAACTTCACACCGCTTGGCGACGCCGTGGCGGCCAAGACGCTGCTCGGCCCCGCCACGCCGCTTGGCGACGGCATCCGTCAGGCCGGCGCGGACTTCACGAACCTCTCCGGCAAGACCGCCATCATCATCTTCTCCGACGGAGGCCAGAACACCGGGCGTGATCCCGTGGTCGCGGCCGAACAACTGCATAAGAACTCCGGCGGCAACATCTGCTTCCACACCGTGAGCTACGCCACCAAGCCGCATGACCAGGCTATCCTCGACGAAATCGCGGCCGTGGGCAACTGCGGCCATGCAGTGACCACCGTGGACATGGCCGATCCGGCCCGCCGCGCCCAGTTCGTCAAGGACGTCTTCTACACCGAGGCCGTGGCCGCCGCCCCGCTCGATCCCGATTCCGACGGCGACGGCGTGCCCGATTCGCGCGACGCCTGCCCCGACACCCCGCGCCACCTGAAGGTGGACGCGCGTGGCTGCCCCATTCCCATCAAAATGCGCCTTGAAATTCTCTTCGACTTCGACAAGTCCGACATCAAGCCCGCCTACGTGCCCGAAGTCGAAAAGGTCGCCACGCTGCTCAAGGCGCACCCGGAGGCCACCGTGCTCATCGAGGGCCACACCGATAATGTCGGCTCGGCCGCTTACAACATGGCTTTGTCCAAGCGTCGCGCCAAGGCCGTGGAAGACTACCTCGAAACCAAGCTCGGCATCGCGCCCAACCGCGTGCACTCCGAGGGCTTTGGCCTGACCAGGCCCATCGCCGACAACGCCACCGAGGAAGGCCGCGCCCACAACCGCCGCGTCGAAGCCACCTTCCAAAACCTCTTCGAACTGCGCTAACCCGCGCACATCGCCGGGTCTCGGGCCGGGACGCTTTCGCGTCCCGGCCTTTTTCGTTTGATGACATTTTCCCGACACCGATTTCTGGTGTGGAAAGCTGTGGGCAAATCTGCCACACTCTTTTTTATGCGCACTCGCACGAGGGGATCTCCCACGCCATGATGTCCGTGCAGGACGCGG
The DNA here is from genome assembly GCF_000422245.1 of Alkalidesulfovibrio alkalitolerans DSM 16529. Lineage (NCBI taxonomy): Bacteria > Pseudomonadati > Thermodesulfobacteriota > Desulfovibrionia > Desulfovibrionales > Desulfovibrionaceae > Alkalidesulfovibrio > Alkalidesulfovibrio alkalitolerans. The sequence continues at coordinate 382,779 of NZ_ATHI01000026.1, read as the reverse complement.
CCCAGGAACTTCTGGCCGCTTTTGACCTCGATTTCGGAGACCACGGTATGGTCGTGCGTCTTTCGCCGGACGCCCCCGATCTCGTGCCCCAACTCGCCCTGACGGTCTTCGGCGGAGACGGGGCAGAGGAAATGGTCAAACTCTTCGAAGCCCTCTCGGCCATCGGGGAAAGCGAGGATCCCCACCTGTGCGAGATCGATGAAAAAGTCTGCGGACTTGACCACTTCCGCCACCTCGTGACAGAACTTGAACGCGCCCTCGGCCTCTGCTGAAAGATAGCCCACGCACCACCGTCGCTGCCGAATACCCCCGAAAAACAAAAAACGCCCGGGCAGGTCGCCCAGGCGTTCATGCGTTGGATCGTCGCGCCCAGATCAGACGCGGAGAGAATCAAGGCCGGACTTGGACTTCTTGCGGCCGTTGTCGAGAAGCGGGTCGAGCGCGCCCCCCAACATCTTGTTCACGAGGGACAAGGCCAAGCCGACGATACGTAGCGGAACATTCAACATAATCACCCAGTTGTAAGAGATTTGCCGTGCCGTGCGACTGCCTCCGCACGACGGTCGAAGAGCATCTAACCCTTTCCGCCTCCCATGGCAATACCCCTGATTTTCCCCGCCGGGCCTTGCCCCCAGGCCGCGGGTCTGGCATAGGCTCGAAAAAGTTGCCCACCAAGCGCCGGAGACCTTCTGTGACCGCCCCCCGATTCAGCGAAATACTTAAAAATCGGATATTTTTGACGGCCCTCGGGGCTCTGATCCTCTTTCCGGCCGGCCTCAAGCTGATCATCACGCCGAGCTTTTCGGCCATCATCACAGCCTCGGCACAATCCCAGGCAGAAACCATCGCTCGACACATCGCCCGGACCATCCACCTGAACGATCACCTGGAAGCCGGACATCGCACCATTCCTCATGGGACGGACTTCGTGATCCGCGATCTGATGGTCGACTTCGACGTGCTCAGGGTCCGCTTCCTCGATTCAGAGGGAACGGCCACGTTCTCCATTCCTCTCGCGGGCCAGGAAGCCGAGGGCATCCCGGCAGCCGCCCTGGGGGCGCTCAGGCGCGGAGAGCCGTTGTCGCGTCTCGTCAACGGGGCCGACTCCCCCGACGGAATGGCTGGCCCCCAGGTGCTCAGTCTGGTTCCGATCATGTCACGGATCGGGGATGGTCGATTCCTTGGGGCCTTCGAGATCATTCACGACGTGACCCCGATCATGGGCATGCTGCACCGTTTGACCGGATGGCTCGACGCCGCGGCCATCGGCGTGAGCCTCCTGCTCCTTCTGCTGGCCTACGCCGCAGTCAGACGCGAGGTGCAAGCCCGACAGGAACTGAGCAGAGCCTATTTGGAGATGGAGAACGTGGTGGCCGAGCGCACGACGAGTCTGCGCCTGGCTAACGAGGAATTGCAACTCATGGCCAAGGTTTTCGAGCATTCCCTGGATGGCATCAGCATCACCGATGGCGACGGGAAAATCCTGCGGGTCAATCCGGCTTTCTCGGCCATCACCGGGTACTCCCCTGAAGAGGTCATGGGACAGACCCCGCGCATCCTCAAGTCCGACCGACACGACGACGATTACTACCGCCGGATGTGGGGGGCAATTCTGAGCGAGGGCCAGTGGGAAGGCGAGATATGGAACCGCCGCAAGAACGGCGAAGCCTACCCGGAGTGGCTCTCCATCAGTTCCATCACGAACGAGGCTGGCGAGCCGACTCATTACGTGGCCGTGTTCCACGACATCTCGGAGATCAAGCGCTCCGAGGAGCTCATGAAGCACCAAGCCTATCACGACGCCCTGACCGGCCTGCCCAACCGTCTTTTGCTGCTCGACCGCCTCAAAGTGGCCATGAACCACTCCCGCCGCACCGGCGACAGACTCGCGCTGCTCTATCTCGACGTGGACAATTTCAAGACGGTCAACGACTCGTTGGGCCACTCCGTGGGCGATCTGCTGCTCATGTCCTTCGCCCATCGCCTGAAGAATCTTCTGCGCGAGCAGGATACGGTGGCCCGCCTGGGCGGCGACGAATTCGTGGTCATGGTCGAGGACGCCGAGGGCGAGTCGTCGGCCGTGGCCGTTGGCGAGCGCATACTCGACTCCCTGGGCGCGCCCTTCATGGTCAAGGGCCACGAACTTTACGTCACGGCCAGCGTGGGCATCACTATTTTTCCCGAGGACGGCGACACACCCGACGCGCTCATCAAGAACGCCGACCTGGCCATGTACCGCGCCAAGGAGACAGGCAAGAACAACTGCCAGCTCTTCACCCTGGCCATGAACGAACGCGCCCAGCAGCGCCTGGTCTTGGAAAAGGATCTGCGCAAGGCCATCGAAGGTCGCCACTTCGAGGTCTGGTACCAGCCCAAGGTCCATCTCCCCACCGGGGGCATCATAGGCATGGAGGCCCTGGTGCGCTGGCGGCGCGAGGACGGCTCGCTCACCCCGCCCCTCGAATTCATCCCCGTGGCAGAGGAAACCGGGATGATCGTGCCCATCGGCGAGCAGGTGCTCGAAGCCGCCTGCCGCCAGGCAAAGACTTGGCACGACAGCGGATACGGGCATCTGGCCCTGGCCGTGAATCTCTCGGTGCGCCAACTGGCCCACAAAGGACTCATAGACTTCATCGAGCGGCTGCTGCGCCGCACGGACATCGATCCATCCCTGCTCGAATTCGAGATCACGGAGACGGCCATCATGTCGCGCGTTGAGCAGGCAGTGGCCGTGCTGGAAGAGATCAGGAGGCTTGGCGCGCACATCACGGTGGACGATTTCGGCACGGGCTACTCGTCGCTCTACTACCTCAAACGCTTCCCCATCCGGGGGCTCAAGGTGGACCGCTCCTTCGTGAGCAACCTGCCGAGCGACGCCGACGATCTGGCCATTGTGCGCACGGTCGTTTCCATGGCCCGGGGGCTTGGGCTGCACGTCACGGCCGAGGGCGTAGAGAACGTCGCCCAGATGGAGACGCTGCGAAGTCTCGATTGCGATTTCGGACAGGGCTACCTGTACAGCCCCCCCCTGGCCGCGGGTGACTTCGAGCGGCTCCTGGAGACGAGCGGCGGCATTCTTAGGCCCAGATCACTGTGATCAACGGCCGTCAGGGGCGGCCCTTTCCCCCCCGTCTCACGCCACTTTTCCCCTTCCCGGACCGTCTGGCGGCATCGCCCCGGCCCTTGGCCGGGATGCGGCTGGCCTTGCCGCCCCCCTTCGCGCCGTCGGAAACCTTCACCCACCTGGGCTTTCGCTCGGGCGCGGCAGGCGGCTCCCCCTCCTCACCGCCCTCACCCCATTTCGGGGCTTGGTCCACAGGCACGAGCGTGACTTCCAGCCGGGCCAGATTGACCTCCTGCAACAGCACGCGCAAGCTCTGGCCGAGCCGGAACATGCGGCCCGTGCGTTCGCCGAGCAGCATCTGCCGTTCGGGGTGGAAGACGTAGTAATCGTCCGTCAAGAGCGAGACGCGAACCATGCCCTCGGCCATGACCTCGGAAAGTTCCACCCAAAAGCCGAAATCCGCGAGCCCCGAGATGACGCCCGAAAACTCGCGTCCAACCTTGTCGCGCAAAAAGAGCACGGTGACGCGCTTGAGCGTCTCGCGCTCCGCCTCCATGGCCGTGCGCTCGCGCGCCGAAAGATGGGTGCCCAGATCCTTCAGCTTCTTGCTGGGCATGGCCGCGCCGGAAGGCAGCGAAAGCGCGTGGCGCAGCGCGCGGTGGACCTGCAAGTCGGCGTAGCGCCGGATGGGCGAGGTGAAATGGCAGTAGCATTCGCTGGCCAGGCCGAAATGGCCCACGTTGTCCGGGGAGTACTTGGCCTGCATCATGGTGCGCAAGGTGAGGCGGTTGACCATGAACTCCGCGTCCGTGCCCTGGGCCGTCTGGAGCAGGGCTTGCAGCGCCTGCGGCGTGGTCTCCTCGGGAATCCTGGCCGCCATCTCGGTGTGGGCCAGCATCTTGTACAGCGAGCGGATCTTCTCGGGATCGGGCTCCTCATGGATGCGGAAGAGCAGGCCCGACCCGGCCGATTCGAGGAATTCGGCCACGGCCTCGTTGGCCGCGATCATGAACTCCTCGATGATCTGGTGGCCGAAGTGGCGCACCTTGGGCCGGATGTCCACGGTCTCGCCCGTGAGGTTGAACATGATCTCGGGCTCGGGCAGGTCGAAGTCCAGGCTGCCGCGCGCCTTGCGCTTGGCGTTCATGATCTTGGCTAGCTCGTAGGCGCGCAGGAGCATGGGCATGACGTGGGCGATGGCCGCGCGCTCCTCCTCGTCGCCGTCGATCACGGCGCGCTTGACCTGGGAATAGGTCAGCCGCGCCTTGCTCTTTATCACGGCCGGATAAAAGCTCGTCTTGCCGGGCTTGCCCTGGGCCGAAAAATCCATCTCCGCGACCATGGCCAGGCGCGGCACGTCCGGGTTGAGGCTGCACAGCCCGTTGGACAGTTCCTTGGGAAACATGGGCTCCACGGAGCGCGGGAAGTAGTAGGAGTTGGCCCGTTCCCTGGCCTCCACGTCCAGGGCGGAGCCCAGGCGCACGTAGTGGGAAACGTCGGCGATGGCCACCCACAGCGTGAAGCCGCGTCCCCGCCTGGCCACGAACACGGCGTCGTCGAAGTCGCGCGCCGTGGCCCCGTCGATGGTCACGAAATCCACGCCCCGCATGTCCTTGCGCCCCTGCATGTCGGCCGCGCTGGGTTCGGCGGGCAGGGCCAGGGCCTCTTCCACGCAGGCCCTGGGAAATTTCATTGGGATGTTGTGGTTGTGCTTGACCATGGCCTCCTGCACGGCCACGTCCGTCTCCTCGCCCAACACGGCCGCGGCCTTGCCCGCCCACAACTCGCGGTCCAGCCGCTCGCCGGGCGTGACGTGGACGATGACCCCCGACTTGGGCATGGCGTCGTCCGCGAAGGGGACCATGAACAGCATGTGCTGGCGCGGGTCCGTGGGCTGGCAGAGCATGTAGCCTTGGCCCAGGGGCCTGTCGGTGCGGCAGGGAATCTCCTCCAGGCGGCGCTCGATGACGCGCACGATGCGGCCCGCGGGATTCTTCCCCTGGCGCTCGCGCGAGACCGCCACCACCACGCGGTCGCCGTGCCAGGCCTCGCCGAAATCCTGCGGCGGCACGAAGATGTCCGCCTTGCGCTTGGGATCCTCGGGGATCACGTAGCCCACCCCCGAGCGCTGGATCTCCAGCTTGCCCGTGACCATGTGCATCTGCTCGGTCAGGCCGTAGGCGTTGCCTCGCGTGACGATGACCTTGCCCTGGCGGGCAAGCTCGTCCATGACCGCGAACAGCGAGCTCTTGTACTGCTTGTGCAGCTTGAGCGCCTTGAGCAGGTCGCGGCCGGTCATGGGCTTGCCCACGCGGCGCATGGCGTCCAGGACATTCTTGGCGTCCACCACGCCGGGCGTGTCAGTCTTTTTCTTCGCGCGGGCCATCGCCCCTCCTTGCAGCCGCGAGATCGAACAGGCGGCGGTCCATGAGTCGTTCGAAAGATTCGTCGCAATAGGCACTCTCGCCGAAGGAGACGTCCACGTCCAGCACCAACCCTTCGGGCAAGAGCGCGGGGTCGATCTTGACCGCGTCCTTGGCCGTGACGACAACGTGCGGCGCATTTTCACGCGCGGCCTCGGCGCGCACCGCGCGCAATTCGTCGGGCCCGAAGGCAAAGTGGTCGGGAAAGGCCAGCACCGAGGCGGGCGGATAGCCCAGGAGCATCCCGGCCGTGGCCGCCACCTGCCCCGGATTGGCCACCCCGCAAGCCAGCACGTACGCCTCGCCCGAAAGCCTCTGAAGCGGCGGTCCGCCCGCGAGCGGCGAAAGGCCGACGGGGCCGAGGCAAAAGGCGAAGACCGGCCGCTTGAACGGCCCGAGCCGGGATTTCACGGACGCGGCCAGCGGCCCAAACGTCCCGTCCGGGGTCTTGACCAGAAAGACGTCGGCGCGCGAAAGCGCGCCCTCGCCCTCGCGCCAGTATCCCGCCGGAAAGACGCGCCCCCACTCCTCGCCCAAATCCTCGGGCCGAAGCAGGCAAAGATTCAGGTCACGGGCCACGGCCAGATGCTGGAACCCGTCGTCGAGCACGAACAGATCGGGCGAAAATTCGCGCCCCGCGAACGCGCCGCCGCGCGCCCGCACCGGGTCCACGACCACGTGCGCGCCAGGGCAGGAGCGGGCCAGGAGCAGCGGCTCGTCGCCCGCGACAGCGGGCGGATCGCCGGGCGAAACGGTCCACGGCAAATGCGGCGGGCGGGCGCGGTAGCCGCGCGTGAGCACGCAAGGGACGAGGGAGCGAGCCAGGGCCTGGCGGCACAGCCAGGCGGTGACGGGCGTCTTGCCCGTGCCGCCCATGGCGATGTTGCCCACCGAGACCACGGGAGCGGCCATACGGGTCGTGCGGAAAAATGGCGCGAGGTCGTGCGTGAAGGCTCTTTCACGCAGGCGCATGAGCCCGGCCCATGCCGCCCCGGCCGGGGCCAGGAGTCCTGCCAGGATGCCTCTGGGGCCGGACGTGGAAAGTCGGCCGGACATATGGCCTCGCACGAAGATGCGTGTCCGCTCCCCGCCGGGAGATATTCCTCCCGGCGGGACGGACGGTTGGCCGCGACGACTAGTCGCGATTGCCGCCGAAGAAACGCAGCAGCATGAGGAAGAGGTTGATGAAGTCGAGATACAACGTCAGTGCGCCCAGGATCACGCCGCGACGCATGACGAGCGCGTCGTCCATGGGCGCGGTCTCGGCCATGGTCTTCAGGCGCTGGGTGTCGTAGGCCGTGAGGCCGACGAAGACCAGCACGCCCACGCCCGAAACCACGAAGTCCAGGGCCGGGCTGCGCAGGAAGATGTTCACCACCGAGGCCAGGATCACGCCGATCAGGCCCATGAACAGGAACGAGCCCCAGGAGGTGAGGTCCTTTTTGGTGGTGTAGCCGTATATGCTCATGGCGCCAAACATGCCTGCGGCCGTGAAGAAGGCCTTGGAGATGGCAGCCGGGGAGTAGGCCAGGAAGACGAAGGACAGCGAGAGCCCCATGAGGGCGCTGTAGAGCAGGAACAGGCCCGAGGCGGCGTTGGCCGAAAGGCGGTTGATCATGCCGCTGAGCACGAAGACCAGGACCAGGGGGGAGAGCATCACCACCCAGGGCATGATCGGGTTTCCGTAAATGACCTGGAGCAGAGCCGGACTCGAGGCCGTGAACAAGGCCAGCGCCGCGGTGGTCAGAAGACCGCCGCACATCCAGGTGTAAACGCCGCGCATGAAGGCGTTCAGGACTTCGGGCTTGGCTTGGGCCCGGCGCATGGTCTCAAAACGATTCATCGTTGATTTCCTCCCATTTTCGGTTGAGTCAGTCGGCAAAAATAAACAGTTTTTCCCCATCAGGCAAGGGAAACCGGCCGTGGCGCTCCCGAAACGCCCGGTTTGCGCCCTCTTCAGGGCTTTCAGCCGCGCCAGGCCACGCCAATGACGAGGAGATTGAGGAGCATGAGCAAGAGCCCCTCAAGGCGCGAGACACGCCAGCCTGTACGCATAAGTACGAGAGCCAGGGCCACGAAGCCCAGGTTCAGGGCCGCGCCTGCCACGGCCTGCGGGGAAGGAGAAAGCGGGCTGATGACGCAGGTCAGCCCCAATACGCCTGCGTAATTGAAGATATTGCTGCCCACGAGGTTTCCGAGCAGCATGTCTCCCCGGCCACGCAGCGCCGCCGCAAGGCAGGTTGCGAGTTCGGGCAGCGAGGTGCCCACGGCCACGAGGGTCAGCCCGATAAACCACTCGCTGACTCCGGCCAGACGGGCCAGATTCGCGGCCGTCTCCACAAGCAGCGTGCCGCCCACGGCCACTCCCGCGAATCCGGCGAGAAGGCGCGGATAGTCCCACCAGCGGGCCGTGCGGCCGTCGCCCGCCTCGCAGGCGGCGTCGCACTCGCGGTTCCGAAAGAGCAGCCAGAGATAGCCCGCGAGAAAGCCCAGCAGGCCGAGCCCCGTGAGCGGGCCGAGCGCCTCGCGCCATGCGGCCAGGGCCACGCCTCCGGTGAGCAGCAGCAAAAAACCGCCGTCGCGCAGGACCAGAAGGCGGGAGGCGGCCACCGGAACCACGAAGGCGCAAAGCCCGAGCACGAGTCCGAGGTTGGCGAAGTTGGAGCCGACCACGTTGGCCAGCGAGATGTCGGGCATCTGCTTCACCGAGGCGGAGAGCGTGACCAGGAACTCCGGGGCCGAGGTGCCGAAGGCCACGATGGTCAGGCCAATGACCAGCTCGGAGACGCCCCGCGAGCGGGCGATTGCCGCCGCGCTTTCCACGATCCAGTCCGCCGTGCGCCACAGGAGCACCACGGCGAGCAGCGCGAATGCCAAGTCGACGAACATCCGGGGTTTGTAGCCCGCACAAAGCCTCCAGGGCAAGGCCCTCAGGCTGCCGAAAAAGTCCCATCTGCGGCGCTTTCTTGCGCCTTGCATCTGGGCCTTTTTGAGCAGCCTGAGAAAGGGGGCAACAGTCTCAGAGCAAAGCTTCGGGTCGTCGTCCGCCGGGCATAGCCAGCGGCGGCCGCCTTTGCTACATTGCGGAGTCGGAGAACCCGCATGGAAAACCCGTTCAGCATCATCACCCGCTCCACCGCCTCCATCGGGAGGCTGAAGGACATCGCCCTGATCCTGGCCCGCCATGGCTTCGGAGAAGTTCTCGACCTCGTGCGCCTGCCCTTCAGACGGCCTCGTTGCGAAACTTGCGAAACAACCGGCGAGCGCAACGTGTGGACAAAAATCAGGATGGCCATGGAGGACCTGGGGCCGACCTTCATCAAGGTCGGCCAGGTGCTGTCGCTTCGTCCCGACCTCGTGCCCCTGGAGCTCTGCGAGGAACTGAAACACCTGCAAGAGGACGTCCATCCCGAGCCGTTCGAGGAAATCCGCGCCCACGTGGAACGGACCTACGGCATGCCACTCTCGGACATCTTCTCCTTCTTCGACGAGACGCCCACGGCCGCGGCCTCGCTCTCGCAGGTGCACCGGGCCCGCCTTCGCCACGGCCCCTTCGCGGGCCGCGACATGGCCGTCAAGGTACGACGCCCCCGCGTTCTTGCCACCGTGGAGGCCGACCTCGACATCATGGCCTATCTCGCGGGCGTCCTGCACGAACGGGTGGAGTCGCTACGCGCCGTGAACATCCCCGACGTGGTGGCCGAGGTCAAAAAATCCCTGCGCCGGGAATTGGATTTCATCAACGAGGCACGCAACATCCAACTCTTCAGAGCCATGTTCGCCGACGACCCCGAAATCACCGCCCCGGCAGTGGCCGAGGACTGGGCAAGATCCGACGTGCTGATCATGGAGTTCATGGAGGGCGCTCGCCTGGACAAGTACGACGGCCCGCCCGAGGAGCGGGAGCGCATCGCCCACGCGGGCCTGCGCTGCGCAGTGGCCCAGATGCTCGAACACGGCATGTTCCATGCCGATCCGCACCTGGGCAACGTGCGCATCCTGTCCGACGGCCGCCTGTGTTACTTCGACTGGGGGCTTGTCGGACGCCTCTCGGCCGACATGCGCCAGGCCCTGGTGGACTACATCATCGGCCTGGCCCAGAACGATCCGGTCCGAGTGGCCAAGATCGCCCTGGAGATGGCTGTGCGCGTGCCGCCGTTGCTCGATTTCCAACGTTTCGTCACCGACGTCATGTTCGTCATCGACAAGGTCCGCGCGCCCGTGGGCGGAAACGCCAACCTGGGCCGTTTCATGCTCGACCTGACCGAGATGTGCCGGGATTACGGCGTGCTGCTTCGCCCCGACTACATTCTCGTGGGCCGCGCGCTGCTCTCCACCGAGGCGTGCGGCCGGGTGCTCGCACCCGGCTTCGACGCCATGGAGGCGCTCAAACCCGTGGCCATGCGCTACGCCATCAAGCGCGCCTCGTTGATCTTTTCCGACAAGCCACTCCTGGGCGACTTGCAAGACTCGCTGCGCGCGCTCTCCCGCCTGCCGCAAAAAGCCGCCCACGTGCTCGAACTGGCCCAGGCGGGCAAGCTCACCGTGGAGTTGCGCCAGGGTGGCCTGGACCGCCAGATGTCCAATCTGCGCGGGGTGGCCTACGTCATCGCATCGGGTCTCGTGGCCGCCTCGCTCGTTATCGGTTCGTCGCTGATCTACGTCTCCGGAATCGGCCCCCATTGGCGCGGCATGCCGATATTCGGCCTTTCGGGCTTCACCATCTCGGGGCTTTTCGGCATGTGGCTGGTAGTGCACCTGATGAAAAAAACAAAGTGATCGCCCGCGCACGGGCATGGAAAGGACGCGACATGGACGGATTCGCCAAGGGATTGCTCATGGGGCTCGGACTCGGACTGATGGCCAAGGACGGCGCGCAGGACGCGCTGGCCAAGGCGGCGGAGGCGCTGGGCTCGCTCGCGGGCCAGGCCCAGGACGAGGCGCGGATCATGGCTAGGGCTGTGGCTGCGCAGTTCGCCGAGCGTGCCGAGCAGATGCGCGACAAGGGCAAGGCCGAGGCCATGACCATGGCCCGCGAGGCGGGCATGGCCACGCAGGACGAACTCGTCGAACTGCGAGCGCGGCTTGCGGCGCTGGAGAAACTGCTCGAAGAACGGGAATCCTCGGACGCGTCCGGGACTCCCGATGGCTCATAGACCCGGTTTTCCGGGCGAAGCCGCGTTGGCGGCGGCAAGGGCGGGCAGCACGATCCTGAAACGGCTGCCCACTCCCGGTTCTGACTCCACTTCGATGCGCCCGCCGTGCGAACTCGCGGCCCAGGCCGCGATGGCCAGCCCCAGGCCAGACCCGCCCGTGGTTCGCGAACGATCCTGACGCACGCGGTAGAAGCGATCGAAAATGCGCGGCAGGTGCTCGGCCTCGATGCCGGGTCCCTGGTCCTCGATCTCCACGACGTGTTCCTCCGCGCCTGTCACGATCCGGACAGTGACCGTGCTGCCGGGCGGAGAATGCCGTAGCGCATTGTGCAGCACGTTGTTCAGCGCCTGGGAAAGCACGCCGGGGTCGGCCATGACCATTGCTCCCTCGCGGCCCTCAAAAACGATGCGCTGCCCCCTCTCCTCGGCCAGAATATCGAGAAAATGCGCACTCTCCCCGGCCAGGGTCGAAACGTCCAGGGGCGACATGGCCAGCCTGACCTCGCCGCTGTCCGCGCGTGCGAGCAAAAGCAGCGTTTCCACCAGCGATGCGAGCTTGTCCGCCTCCTCCAGCATCTCGCCGACGACCTCGCGCAGATCCTCTGCGTCCCTGGCTTGGCGCAGCCCCTCTTCTCCCACGCTGCGCAGAACCATGAGCGGAGTGCGCAGTTCGTGCGAAACGTCGGCCGTGAAGTGCCGAAGCCGAGCGAAGGAGTCCTCCAGCCTGGCCAGGGTGTCGTTGAAAGCCTCGGCCAGACGGCCGAGTTCCTCGTACTGGCCATCCACGGGCAAGCGCTCGGACAGGCGCTTGGCGCGGATGCGCCCGGCCAGCGCGGCCATCTCGCCCACCGGCCGGAGCAGCCGCCCGGCGGCCAGATAGGCCAGAAACCCAGCGACCAGGACCCCCAAAGGCACCAGCAGGATATAGACGCGGACGAAGGCTTTCAGTTCGCGCTCCATGGGGCCGAGGCTCCTGGCCACGGTGACGTCGAAGATGCGGCCATCTGCGGCCGCCACGCGACGCGTGAGCACGCGCAGGTTCCGCTCCGGCATCTCCGGGGGAGAATGATCTTGCCACCTAGTGGAACCGACCGGCGCATCGCTGTCGAACGCGGAATGGGGCAAGACTGCGCCTTGTTCCCTGGGGTGGTGCGAAAAGACGATTTCCCCGTCGCTCGTCCGGATAATTGCCCAGCGTAGGGGAAAGATGTCCTCGACCCGCTCCGCATCGCCCCCATCAGCCTCGGTCTCTGCGACTCTGGCGGCGAAGAGCGCGGTCCTGACGTCCGCGCCGAGCCGCTCGTCAAGCTGCTCGCTCAGAACCTGGCGCAAGGTCAGCCACGCCAAAAGCGTGTACAGGAGAAGAAGAAGGGCCAAGCTGACGGCGAAGAACCAGGCCAGACGGGCGCGCAGGCGTCTAGCTCCCGCCACCGGCCTCCTCCCTGAGCACGAAGCCGAGCCCCCTGACCGTGTGGATGAGCCGCTTGCCCCTGCCATGATCCACCTTCTTGCGCAGCCGGGTGATGTGCACGTCAATGACGTTGTCCAGCGGCGTGGCCCGGCGCGAGGCCTTCCAGACGTCGGTGGAGAGCATGGCCCTGGTGACGATCTGGCCGGCGTGGCGCATGAGGTATTCGAGGAGGTCGTACTCCTTCGCGGTGAGCGCGATCTCCCTGCCTCCACGCGACACCGCGCGCGACACCAAATCCATCTCCAGATCGGCCACGCGAAGCTTCAGAACGTCCTCGGGCCTGCCGCGCCGCAATAGCGCTCTGATACGGGCCAAAAGTTCGGGAAAGGCGAAAGGTTTGGCCAGATAGTCGTCCGCGCCCTGGTCCAGGCCCCGCACACGGTCGTCAACGCCGTCGCGCGCGGTGAGCACGATCACGGGCGTGTGCACCCCCCGGCCGCGCAACGCGTTCAGGATTTCCAGGCCGTCGCGGCCCGGCAGCATGAGATCGAGAACGATGATCTCGAAGGATTCGGTGCTGGCCTGGAAAAAGCCCTCCTCGCCGCTGGCGGCGACCACGGTGTCGAACCCCTCGGCCTTGAGCCCGCTGCTGATGGCCTCGGCAACCGTGGGCTCATCCTCGACAATCAAGATGCGCATCGCTCTCCTCCCGCCATCACACCGCGTCCGGCCGCATGGCGACACTCCCTGAACGAATCGTGACGACAAAATTCATGTTTTCGAAAGAAGGACCCTTCGCCCGCCGCCTCGCCGTCAAGTGTTAGCCGCGCAACGGCGAACCGCAGGATATTTCGGGTTCCCCGCCACAAGGCGCGGCGGCCGCGCTCAACGAAAAAGGCGCACCTTCCGGGGCTCGCCGCATATCGTGTAGCAAAGAAGGAACGACCGCCGCAAGTCGCCTTGCCGCTTCGCGGACGTTTAAGAAATTTTTCACTTGAAATATTGTCCGGCCCGAGATACCACTCGCCGCTGAGAACCCTCTGGAAAGCTGCAGCGTGGACCAAGGCCGTGCCCCAAAATACGATAGGCGTGCGGCATTTTCTTGACAGGGCGCTCAAGGCATGGCAGCTAAGGCGGCTGAAAAGTTTGACCCTCAAGGCTTTCGTCGAGCCGAGCAGGGTTTTCCGTCACCAACAAAGCGATCGGAAGAGATGGCAGCACACGACACCTCGACCCCGCCCGCCGCGCGCACAGGCTTTTGGGCCCGTTACCGCGGCATGATCCTCCAGGCCGTGCTGCTCATGGCCATCTGGCTTGTCCTGAGCGGCCATTACGACTTTCTGCACATTTTCTTCGGCGTCATCTCCGTGGCCCTGGTGGTCTGGATGAACGCCCATCTGCGGAGCCTGCCCCTGGCCGGGGAGACCTGCGGCGCGAGTTGCATCAGGCTCGGTCGGCTCATGCTTTACCTTGTCTGGCTGCTCAAAGAGATAGTCAAATCCGGCGTCTACGTGGCCTGGGTGGTCATCAAGCCCGTCTCGCCGATATCTCCCTCGATCGTCCGCTTCACCTCGAAGCAGCCCAACGCCATGGCCCGCATGATCCTGGGCAACTCGATCACCCTCACGCCCGGCACGGTGACCATGGACATCAAGGACGACACCTTCATCGTTCACGCCCTGACCGACGAAACCGCTGCCGGACTCGTCTCCGGCGACATGGAAAGCCGCGTGGCCAAGCTCTACTGCGGCGACATTTCGGGCGAGGACGCCTGCGGCAACGTATGCACGATCACCACCAGGAAGGAGCGCTAGATGCACGACGTATTCCTTACCCTGGCCCTTGTCCTGGGCATCGTGCTCCTGATCCCGTTCTACCGAGTATATAAGGGGCCCACGCTCTTCGACAGGCTTTTGGGCGTGGCCGCGGTCGGCTCCAAGACCATCACCATCGTGCTGCTCTTCGGACTGATTTACGACCGTCTCGACATGTTCATCGACATCTCGCTCGGATACGCCATCCTGAACTTCGTGGGCGTCATCGCCATGGCTAAATACCTCAAGGCGTCGTCAAGGTCGTGACCATGGAACTTCTCGAAAACATACAGGAAATAGTCGCCGTGGCGCTGATGGTCGGAGGCGTGGCCTTCATGCTCATCGGCAGCATCGGCATCAACAAACTGCCCGATTTCTACACCCGCTGCCACGCCGCGGGCAAAGTGGATACCTTGGGCATCATGCTGCTGCTCATGGGCATGATGGTCCACGAGGGTTTCACGCTCAACAGCGCGAAGCTGCTCCTGATCATCGCCTTCGTGGTCGTGACGAGCCCCGTGGCCACGCACGCGCTGTCGCGCCGTGCCTTCCTGGCCGGGCTCAAGCCGTGGCTCAAGGCCACCCGGGACAAGGACGCACGCTGATGCCCTGGATGATCGAATTCACCCTCTTCACGATCCTGATCGTGTCGGCAGTGGTCGCGTTGGGCTTGCGCAACCTCCTGGCCGCCGTGGTGACGCTGAACATCTTCAGCTTCATGAGCGCCTGCGTCATGGTCTCGCTCGGAGCCATCGACGTGGCCTTCACCGAGGCAGTTGTCGGCGCCGGAGCCGTCGGTGTCTTCAACATCATCGCCATCCTTCTTACCTCAAGGAAGAGTGTGGATTGAAAACGCTCCAATTGCTCGTCCTTCTGGCCTTGACGGTTGTGCTCACGGCCGCCGTGGTGGAACTCCCGCCGCGCGGCGACCTCTCGGCTCCGGCCAACAAGGTCGAGAACTCCCTGGGCAAGCCCCTGGCAGGCGCCTATTTCATCCAAAACGCCTACCCCGACGCCAAGACGCCGAACTTCGTGACCGTGATCCTGGCCGACTACCGTAGCTTCGATACGCTGGGCGAGACGGTGGTGGTCTTCGCGGGGGGCCTTGCCTGCCTCTATATTTTGAGGAGGCGCAAGCCATGAGCGCCCTGAGACGCAACGAAAACGCCTGCCGGATCATGCAGGGGGGCAGCGAAAGCCCCATCATCCACATCTGCAGTCGGGGCATCGCGCCGGTCATCCAGATCATCGGCCTGTACGTCTTCTTCCACGGACACTACAGCCCGGGCGGCGGCTTCCAAGGCGGCGTGCTCCTGGCCGCGAGCATCATCCTCCTGCGCATGACACTTGGCCTCGCGGCCACACAGCCCATCATGCCCACGCGGCTGAACATCCCCCTGGCCGCGATCGGCGCGCTGCTCTTCGCGGGAACAGGCCTCGCGGCCCTGCTTTTCGGCGGCAACTTCCTCGACTACGCGGCCATCCCCATTCCCGGCCTCGAACCTGCGTACATCAGGAACTACGGCATCCTGTTCATCGAACTCGGCGTGACCATGGCGGTCATGACCGTGCTCATATCCATCTACGACGACCTGCTGGGGAGCTGACCATGCCCGCCATTGAGTTCATCAAGGGCTACTACCCCTACCTCTTCCTGGTCGCGCTCTTCATCATCGGGCTGTACGCCATGATGGTCAAACAGAACCTGATGAAGAAGATCATGGGCATGTCCATGGTGCAAAGCGCCACGATCCTGCTGTGGATCGTCAGCGCCTACAAGGAAGGGGGGACGGTGACCATCCTCGACAAGTCGCGGGGACTGGACAATCCCGACCTCTACCTGAACCCGCTGCCGCACACCCTGATGCTCACGGCCATCGTCGTGGCGGTCGTGACGCTGGGTGTGGCCTTCGCCCTGATCATCAGGATCTACAGGCAATACAAGACGCTGGATGAGCCGCTGCTGCTGGAACGGATGAAATGAACGCAAGTAACATACCCGTCCTCATTCCCTTCACGTTCCTGCTCGCGGCGCTCCTGATTCCGCTTGCCGGGATGCTGCGCAAGGGATTCGCCCAGATCCTGGCCGTTGCCGCGAGCGGCTTCACCCTCTTCATTTCGGTCACCGGGCTCTTCCGTGTGCTCGATGAGGGTCCGCTGCATCATTACATGGCGGGCTGGCTGCCGCCGTTCGGCATCGAATTCGTGTTCGATCCGCTCTCGGCCTTCTTCTGCGCGCTCATCTCGGCCGTCTCCGTCCTCGTGTTGATCCACGCGGGCAAGAGCACGTCCCACGAGATTCCCGACAAGGTCGTACCCTTCTTCTCCCTGGCCATGCTGCTGCTCGCGGGCCTCACGGGCATGGTCCTGACCGGCGACCTCTTCAACCTTTACGTTTTTCTCGAAATCGGCGCACTTGCGGGCTACGCCCTGGTCGCCATCGGCGACCGCCGCGCTCCGGTCTCGGCCTTCCGCTACCTGACGCTGGGCACCGCGGGCGCGGGCTTCTACCTCGGCGGACTGGCCCTGGTCTTCATGAGCGTGGGTTCGTTGAACATGGCCGAGGTCGCCCAACTCCTGCCCGGAGTGCAGGACTCGGCCCCGGTCATCGTGGGCATCTGCCTGATGGTCCTGGGCATGGGCCTGAAGATGGCCCTCTTCCCCATGCACGCCTGGCTGGCCGACGCCTACACGCATGCCGCCTCCTCGGCCACGGCGCTGATCGCGCCCATCGGCACCAAGGTCGCGGCCTACGTCCTCATCCGCCTCATGCTCTTCATCGCCGACCCCGAGTTGGTCAACGTCGAAACCCCGCTGATCATGGCCGTGGGCGCGCTCGGCGCCATCGGCATGATCTGGGGGTCGATCCTCGCGGTCTGCCAGAAGGAACTCAAGCGCATGCTGGCCTACAGCTCCGTGGCCCAGGTCGGCTACATCGCCCTGGGCATCGGGCTGGCCTCGCCGCTGGGCATCATCGGGGCCGTGCTGCACGCCCTGAACCACGCGTGCATGAAGGCCTGCCTGTTTTTCATCAGCGGCAACCTCAGGCTGCGCATGGGGCACAGCTACATCCCGAGCTTCGTGAACTCCATCCGCACGGCCATGCCCTGGACGGCCGCCTGTTTCGCCCTGGCGGCCATCTCCATGATCGGCCTGCCGCCCACGGCCGGGTTCTTCAGCAAGTGGTATCTTGTGATGGGCTCCATCGAGACCTCCAACTGGCTGTTCGTGATCGCGCTGATCCTAAGCAGCCTGCTCAACGCCGTCTATTTCTTCCGGGTGCTCGAACGCATGTACCTCGCGCCCCAGGCCGACCCCGAAGACCCGAGCAAAGGAGAGGCCGAAGTCCTCACTCCCGAGGGACACGGCGAAGCGCCCGCGTCCATGCTCGGGCCCACGCTGATTCTGGCCGTGAGCCTCCTGGTTCTCGGCGTCTTCAACGCCTGGATCGTGACCACCTTCATCACCCCCATGATCCCCGGACGGCTCTAAACAGGACGCGACCATGACAGAGACCTACACCTCCATAGTTCCGTTCCTGGCCGTCCTCGTCTCGCTGGTGGCCGTGCCGCTCATCGTGGCCTCGCGCGGCAACCCCAACCTGCGCGAATTCTGGACGCTGGCCGCGGCCTTCATCAAGTTTCCGCTCGTGCTTTCGCTCCTGCCCGACGCGTTCGCCGGGCGCGTGGCCGAGTACTCCATCGTCACCATCTCGCCGGGCATCGAACTGATGCTGCGCGCCGACGCGGCAGGCCTGTTCTTCGCCCTGGTGGCCTCGGGCCTGTGGATTCTGACATCGTTCTATTCCATCGGCTACGTGCGGGGGAACAGCGAGAAGAAGCAGACCCGCTACTTCGCGAGCTTCGCCGTCTGCGTCGGCGCGACCATCGGCATCGCCTTCTCCGGGAACCTGCTGACCTTCGTCATCTTCTACGAAATCCTCTCCCTGGCCACCTACCCGCTGGTCATCCACAAGGAGAACGCCGAAGCGTTGCGCTCTGGCCGCCAATACCTGACCTACGCGCTGTCCGCTGGCCTTCTGCTCATCGTCGCGGCGGCCTGGACAGGACACCTGGCTGGCACCATGGACTTCAGGCCCGGCGGCATCTTCACCGGCATCGAACTCGACGGCGGCACGGCCAAGATGCTGTTCCTGCTCTTCATGGCGGGCGTGGGCGTGAAGGCCGGCATCATGCCGCTGCAAAGCTGGCTGCCCGCGGCCATGGTCGCGCCCACCCCGGTCTCGGCCCTGCTGCACGCCGTGGCCGTGGTCAAGTCGGGCGTCTTCGGCGTGATCCGCATCGTGGGCTACGTCTTCGGCCCCGAGACCATGCACGCCTTCGGGCTGCACATGATCCTGGCCAGTTTCGCGGCGGTCACGATCCTCCTGGCCTCGATCATCGCAATGAAACAGGACAACCTGAAGAAACGGCTGGCCTATTCCACGGTCGGCCACCTCTCCTACATCGTGCTCGGCGTGGCCCTGCTCACCCCCGAATCCTTCACCGGCGGCCTGTTGCACTTGGCCAACCACGCCACCACCAAGATCGTCCTCTTCTTCTGCGCGGGCGCGATCTACGTAAACCTGCACAAGACCGAGATCTCGCAATTGAACGGCATCGGCAAAGTCATGCCCTTCACCATGGCCGCCTTCACCATCGGCGCGCTGGGGCTTTCGGGCATCCCACCGATCAACGCCTTCCTGAGCAAGTTCTATCTCTGCCGGGGCGCGGCCGATGGCGGCTATACCTTCTTCCTCATCGTCTTCCTCATAAGCGGCCTGCTCAACGCGGCCTACTTCTTCCCCATCGTGCTGCGCGCTTTCTTCCGCGAAGGCGGCCCGGACCTTGAAAAATACCGCAACTCCGAGGCAAGGCCCATGATCCTGCTCATGGTCGTGCCCATCTGCATCGTGGCCACGCTCTCCGTGCTGCTTGGCGTCGCGCCCAACCTCTTCTTCGGGTTCTTCGACCTCGCCAGCGGAATAACGACGAGCGTGCTGAACAGCATCCCGCAAACCATGATCGTGGAATTCGTGAAATGAAAACATGGCATTGGATCGCCCTGGGCGCCCTCACCGTGGCCACCGTGATCGGCCAGTTCATTGAGTCCCACTACTGGTGGGAGGCCGTTCCCGGATTCTTCGCGGCCTTCGGCTTCGTGGGGTGTCTCGCCCTCATCTTCGGGGCCAAGACCCTCGGCAAACACGTCGTGACCAAGGACCCCGACTACTACAAGGAAGACAGCGAATGATGTTCCCGCCCGTTCTTGCCATGTATGCCGGGGCGCTCGTCCTTCCGCTCCTGCCCAAGAGCGTCCGTTGCTGGGCCTATCTGCTCTTCCCGCTCGCGGCGCTGTGGTCGGTCATGACCATGCCGGTGGGAACGCAGATCACCGTGCCTTTCGCGAGTTGGGAACTCGTGATCTGCCAGGTCACGCAGCTTTCCCGCGTCTTCGGCATCATCTTCGCACTCATCGCCCTGGTCGGCGGCATCTATTCCCTGCACCTGCGCGACACGGGCCAACAGGTCGCCTCGCTCCTATACGCGGGCGGCGCGCTCGGCGTGACCTTCGCGGGCGACTTCTTCACCGTGATCGTCTTCTGGGAAATCATGGCCGCCGGTTCGACCTATCTGGTCTGGGCGCGCCGCACTCCCGAATCGCGCCGCGCGGGCATGCGCTATCTGCTCTTCCACCTTCTGGGCGGGAGCCTCCTGCTCATGGGGATCATCCTCCAGATCCAGAACACCGGCTCGATCCTCCTGACCAGCTTCGCGCCCGGCGAGTCCGCCGCCGCCTGGCTGATCCTGGCGGGCGTGGCCGTCAACGCCGCCGTCGTGCCCCTGCACGCCTGGCTGCCCGACGCCTACCCCAGAGGCACCGTCACCGGCTCGGTGTTCTTGAGCGCCTTCACGACCAAGACCGCCGTGTACGTGCTGGCCTCGCTCTTCCCAGGCTGGAACATCCTGCTCGTGGCCGGCGTGTTCATGACGCTGTACGGCGTCACCTTCGCCTTCCTGGCCAACGACATCCGGGAGATCCTGGCCTACCACATCGTCAGCCAGGTCGGATACATGGTCGCGGGCATCGGCATCGGCACCGAACTGGCCATCAACGGTTCGGCCGCCCACGCCTTCAGCCATATCCTGTACAAGGCGCTCCTGTTCATGACCACGGGCGCGGTGCTCTACTCCGTGGGCACCAGCAAGCTGCATCAACTCGGCGCGCTTGCGCCCCGCATGCGCCTTCTGCTCACGCTGTACATGGTCGCGGCCCTTTCGATCTCCGGCGCGCCGCTGTTCAACGGCTTCATCAGCAAGTCGATCATCGTCGCGGCCGCGGGCGAGGCCCACTTCTACACCGCCAAGTTCCTGCTCATCTTGGCCTCCGTGGGCACGTTCCTCTCCGTGGGCATCAAGCTGCCCTACTACACCTGGTTCCACGAGAAAAAGAGCGACCTGACGCCCAAGCCCCTTCCCATGGGCATGATCGTGGCCATGAGCGTGACCGCCTTTTTGTGCATCCTCTACGGCATCATGCCTGGGCTGCTCTACGTCGAACTGCCTTACGCCATGGACTACGATCCCTTCACCATCCCGCACCTCGTGGAAGCCGTGCAGATCCTGATCTTCACCTTCCTGGGCTTCTGGCTGGTGCGCAAGAAGCTCACGCCCAAGAACAAGATATCCCTGGACATGGACTGGTTCTACCGTTCGTCCGCGCCCTACTTCCGCAAGGCGATCGTGGGCAACATCAACCTCTTCTTCGAGACCGCCGACAAGCGCGCCTTCGCCTTCGCCCACTGGGTGGGCATCCTGGCCAAGAACCCGTTGCAGGCGCTGCGCAGAACCTTCCTGCCGCCTACGCGCGACTACGACGCCGATCTCGACAGGCCCCCCCTGGCCTCGCCCATCTTCCTGACCCTGGTGACCACGGTCATCGTCACGGTCTGGGCGCTCTGGCTTTAGCCAAATGTTCACCGCCGTCCGGCAGATGTCGGACGGCGGTGAGCTTGTGGACCACCCCCTTTTTCAGCAGCCTGAACTGCCCGGCGTCCGCCGGGCGGCTTTTTTTCCGTCACCCCCTTCATTGACGCGAACACGCGCTCCAAGATACCACGGCAACACCGGCGGGCCCGGCTCCCCGTTGCCGCCCCGGCAAGGCAGGGTAACCGAGAAGCTCGGCAGGCATTGAATCGAATGTCATCAGGAACGTGGATATGAAATTCGTCACCTCCCAACTCGCCTACTTTCTGCAGAACCGCTCGACACGGCGCAACGTGCAGTTCCTTTTCAAATTCCTGCTCCTGCTGCTCTTCGTGGTCACCCTGTACAGCGTACTTTTCCACTATCTCATGACCTTCGAAGAGCGCGAGTTCACATGGCTTACGGGTTTTTATTGGACGCTCACGGTCATGTCCACGCTCGGATTCGGCGACATCACCTTCACGAGCGACATCGGCCGCGTATTCTCCATCGTCGTGCTGCTTTCGGGCATCATCTTCCTTTTGGTCATGCTGCCCTTCACCTTCATCCAGTTCTTCTACGCCCCCTGGCTGGAGGCCCAGCAGCGCTCACGCGCGCCGCGCGAACTCGATCCGGAGACGCGCGACCACGTCATCATCGTGGGCACCGACGCGACTGCCCAACACCTCGCGGAAAAGCTCTCTCGCTACGGTCACGACCACGTCATCCTCTGCCCAGACGTGGCCACCACGCTGGCCCTGCACGATCTTAGCCTCACGGCCGCCGTGGGCGACTACGACGATCCCGAAACCTTCAAACGCATGCGCGTGGGCCAGGCAGCCATGGTCGTGGCTCTGGAAGACGACGTGCGCAACACCAACATCACCTTCACCGTGCGCGAAGTCAGCCCCGCCGTGCCCGTGGTTTGCGGCGCGGACAAAGACGAGGCCCTGGACATCCTGGCGCTCGCAGGCAGCACGCACGTCCTGCAGTTCACCAAGCTTCTGGGCCATTCCCTTGCTCGGCGTTCGCTGGCGGGCGCCAAGCGCTCCAGCGTCGCCGGGCAGTTCGAATCTCTGATCGTGGCCGAGGCCCCGGTGATGCGTACGAGCCTCGTGGGCAGGTCGCTGCGCGACAGCGGGCTGCGCGAGGCTGTGGGCGTAAACGTGGTCGGAGTCTGGGAACGCGGTCGGTTCCGCACGCCCAATCCCGATACCCCGCTCTCGCCGTCCACGGTCCTCGTGCTTGCCGGAACCGAAGAGCAGATCGCGGCCTTCGACGCCTTCGTGAGCCAGGAGACGGCCGCCACGGGCGGCCACGGTCCTGTCGGCCCGGTGCTCATCCTGGGTGGCGGCCGCGTGGGTATGGCCGCGGCCGAGCAGCTTCGCGAGCAGGGCATCCACTACTGCATCGTGGAAAAGAATCCGAAGGTCGCCTTGAGCGACGCCAATACCGTGACGGGCAGCGCGGCCGATCTCGACGTGCTGGAGCAGGCGGGCATCCGCGAGGCGCCCTCGGTGTTCATCACCACCCACGACGACGACATGAACATCTATCTGACCATCTACTGCCGCAAACTCAGGCCCGACGTGCAGATCATCACCAGGGCCACGCTCGACCGCAACATCGGCATCCTGCACACCGCCGGGGCCGATCTCGTGATGTCCTATGCCTCGCTCGTGGCGAACACGGTCATCAACCTCCTGAGTCCGGGCAAGGTGCTCATGCTCACCGAGGGGCTGAACATTTTCCGTGCGTCCGTGCCCAAAAGGCTGGCCGGGATGCCGCTCCTGAACAGCGGCATCCGCGACAAGACCGGATGCAGCGTCGTGGCCGTACACTCCAAAGGCGGCCTGGAAGTCAACCCCGACCCGTCCAAGCCCCTGCAGGAGGGCGACGAGTTCTTCCTGATCGGCGACACCAAGGCCGAGCAATGCTTCCTCGACCGTTTCGGCGAGCAGGAGAACGGCTGAGACGCGCGACGCCGCGCTTGGCCTGCTCGTGCCCCGCCGACCGGCTGGACTCGCACCACGGCGCGGTATAATAGCCAAACAGAAATCAGGACTATTTTCTGCTCTGGGTAAGCACATCCTCGACCGCTCATAATCAGCCGGGAGTCGCAATGGATTACTATCGGGGGAAAGACGTCCTCATCACGGGCGGGCTGGGCTTCATCGGCTCGAATCTGGCTCGGCGCCTGGTCGAGCTCGGCGCGAGCGTGACGCTCGTGGACAGCCTGATCCCCGAGTACGGCGGAAATTTCGCGAACATCGCGGACATCCGCGACAAGGTCACGGTCAACATCTCCGACGTGCGCGACCAGCACGCCATGCGCTGGCTCGTGCAGCGCCGCGACGTGCTCTTCAATCTTGCGGGCCAGACCAGCCACATGGACTCCATGAGCGACCCGCACACCGATCTCGAAATCAACGCCAAGGCCCAGCTTTCCATCCTCGAAGCCTGCCGCGCCGCCAACCCCTCCATCCGCATCGTCTTTGCGGGCACACGCCAGATCTACGGCAAGCCCGACTACCTGCCCGTGGACGAAGACCATCCCATCCGGCCCGTGGACGTGAACGGCATCAACAAGGTGGCCGGAGAGTGGTATCATTTGCTCTACCACCAAGTGTACGGCATCCGCTCCTCGGTTCTCAGGCTGACCAACACCTACGGCCCGGGCATGCGCATCAAGGACGCGCGTCAGACGTTTCTGGGCATCTGGATACGCCTGCTGCTCGAAGGCAGGCCGTTCGAGATCTGGGGCGGCGAACAACTGCGCGACTTCACCTACGTGGACGACTGCGTGCGCGCCATGCTCCTGGCCGCGTGCCGCGAGGAGGCCTGGGGCCGCATCTACAACCTGGGCGGCGAGCGCACGGTCTCCCTGCGCGGGACGGCCGAACTGCTCGTGGCAGCCGCCGGGAGCGGCGAGTTCGCGGTGCGCGAGTTCCCCGAGGAACGCAAGAAAATCGACATCGGCGACTACTACTCCGACTTTGGCAGGATCACGGCCGAACTCGGCTGGCGGCCCGAGGTCTCCCTGGAGCAGGGGCTGCAGCGCACTGTGGCCTACTACCGCGAACGGCTCGCGGAATACATCTAGCCTCGGCCGGGGCACGAGGCGGGCACGGACATGCAGGCCGTCATCCTGTGCGACGGGCGGGAATCCGCCAGACTCGGCGCCAGCGGTCTTCCCGCGCCGCTCGCGCCGTGCGCGGGCGTTCCTTTTCTCGACCATCTGCTGTGGAACCTCGCGCGCCACGGAATTCGCGACATCATACTGAGCGTCGGCCACGCGGCCCATGCCTTCGCGGAGCATTACGGGCAGGGCCGCGCACACGGGGCCGTCGTCCGGCTGTGGAGCGGTGGAGGAGCGCAACTGCCGCCGCGCGGCATGCTCTGCGACGAATTCTTCGTCCTCGACGGAACCGCGCTCTTCGACCTCAACTATCTCCACCTCGCGCTTCGCCGCCGCGAGGCCGGGGCACTGGGCGCGCTGGCCCTGCGCCGGGTCCAGGACGCGGCGCTTCCCGGCCGCGTGGAGTTCGACGGCCGCATGGTGCGCGGCTTCGCCCCGCAAGCGGGCGGCCCCGGCCTGGTCGACGGCGGCGCGCTCTGCCTCGCTTCAGAGGCGCTCGACGTCGCATCTGAGCCCGTGGCGTCCGTTGCGCACGGCCTTCTGCCGCTTCTTGCCGGACGCGGAACGCTCGCTGGCTCGGTCTACAACGGGTTCTTCGCCGAGGTTCGCTCGGACGACGCGGCCTGCGCGCCGCAGGACGCCGTGGCCGCATGGCGGAAGAAGCCCGCAGCCTTTCTCGATCGCGACGGCGTGCTCAACGTCAATCACGGCTACGTGCACAAACCCAAAGATTTCGAGTGGATAAAGGGCGCGCCCGAGGCGGTGAAGCTTCTGAACGACGCCGGATACTTGGTCGTGGTCGTCACCAACCAGTCGGGCATCGGCCGGGGCTTCTACGACGAGGCCGCGTTTCACGCCCTGTGCGCCCACATTGATAGGGAACTGGCGCGCGCGGGCGCGCACATCGACGCCACCTATTTCTGCCCCAACCATCCCGAAGCGGGCCTGGGCCCCTACCGCACCCTGTGCGAGGACCGAAAGCCCGCGCCGGGCATGCTGCGCCGCGCCCAGGCGGAGTGGGACATCCGCACGGAGCAAAGCTTCCTCATCGGCGACAAGCCCTCGGACATGCAGGCCGCACAGGCCTTCGGCATCCCCGGCCACCTCTTCACCGGCGGCAATCTCCTCGAATTCGTGCGCGCGCTGCTCACAAAGTGACGCGCGGCCGCGCGGTCCGGCCGGGCAGGGCCATGCACAGGATGCCGCCAAGCACCAGCGTGCAGCCCGCGACCTGCTCGGGCCGCACCTCCTCGCCGAGCACGGCCCAGGACAGGCAGGCGGCGGCCACGGGCATGATCCCTGTCATGACCGCCGCCGTGGCCGGTGAAACGCGCGTCACGCCCCGAAACCAGAAGACGTAGGCCAGAATCGTGATCACCAGGCCGTAATAGGCCACGACGAGCCAGCCGCGCAGGTCGATGACCGGGAACGGCCCGCCAGCCAGCTCGAGGAGCGCGAGCGGGACGAAAAACGTGAGCGCCGCGAGGCTCACCAGGGTCGCCACGCACAAGGGCGAAAGGCCCGGCGGCAGCGCCCGGCGCAGGAGCAGGAACAGCGATTCGGCCAGCACGGCGCAGAGCACGAGCAGGTTCCCGGCCAGGCTCGACGCGCCGCCATCGCCCTTTGCCGCCAGGTTGACCGCGGCCACGCCCGCGACGGCCAGCCCCACGCCCGACCAGGCGCGGAAGAAAAGGCGCTCGCGCAGGAAGACGACCGCGATCAAGGCCATGCAGGCCGGGGTGGTGCTGGCGATGATCCCAGCCGCGGCCGCGCTCGTCAGACGCAGGCCGTGCAGCAAAAAGACGTTGAACAGCAGGGAGCCGCACGCGGCCAGCCCCGCCACCACACCCCACTGCCCAAGGGAAAGACGCGGCAGGCCCCCCTCGCGCAGGAAAAGGAGCGGCAGCAAAACCAGACAGGCCAGCGCGAAGCGCAAGGCCTGCGAGGTGTACAGGGGCATGGTCGCCAGGGCCATCTTGCCCGCCACCACGCTGCTGCCCACAATGACCATGGCCGCGGCCAGATCCAGACATGCCTTCGATTCGTCGCGCATCGCCGTCTCCTTATGGAGCGACCATGCGCCGGAAGCGGCCCGTCAGTTTTGAACGATCTTGCGGTAGGCTCCGGGCGTCACGCCGAAGGCCCGCTTGAAGGCGCGCGTGAGGTGGCTTTGGTCCGCAAAGCCGCACTCCTGGGCGATGTCCGCCAGGCGAAGGCCGGGATGCGGCGAGCACAGGAGACGGCGCGCGGCGTCCAGGCGGAGTTGAGTCTGGTAGCCGTGCGGCGGCAGGCCCATGGTCCGGGTGAAGACGCGAATCAGATGAAAGGGGGAGAGCCCGGTCGCGGCCGCCAGTTCGTCCAGGCCGACGTTCTCGGGCGCGCGGGCGTGGAGCATCTCGCGAGCCAGGGCCACGGCGCGCGGCGCGCGGCCCGCCTCGCGCGGCTCGCTGCGCGATTCGGCGTGCAGGGCCAGCCAGCGGGCGAGGACGGCGCGCAGGCGGGTTTGCAGTTCGAGGGCGCTGGCGCTCCGTGATTCGGCGAGGCGGTGCAGGCGCGCTATGCGCGCGGCCAGGCCGGGATCGTCGATAACGCCGTGGCGGAAATGCGGCAGCCCGCTTAAGCCGCCTGCTCCGCTCGTCTCGCGGGCGGCGTCGGCCAGGAGTCCGGGTTCGAGGTAGAACATGCGGTAGCTCCAGCCGCCGGGCGCGGCGGCGTGGCCGTCGTGCGGCTCGCCCGGAACCACCAGATTGACCAGCCCGGCCGAGGCCACGTGGTTCGCGCCGAGATAGCTGAACCCGAGCGCGCCGTCCTCGATCAGGCCGATGGCGTAGCAGTCGTGCGTGTGGCGCGAGAAGACCTGGCGCTCGAAGCGGGCGCGCAGCATCTGCGTCCCCGGCAGGGCCGGATCGCGGAAAAGGACGCTCTCCTCGCCCGCGCGCCCGGCCGACCCCGCTTTCACGCGGCCGATGCCATGCCTTCGCATCCCAGGGGTCATGATTTTCCCCTCGTCGTCTCTTCGCCCTGCTCCCCGCCGCGCCTTATTGCGCATGCCGTCAGGACAGGGTTCCCAACAGGCTGCGGCAAGCTCCGCTTTGCAGGCCGTTCAAAAAGGGCCAGGTGCAAGGCGCAAGAAAAGTTCAAGGCCGACGCGTAGTACGCCTACGCGAGGATTTGAACTTTTCGCGGCAACGCGGCAGATGGCGCCTTTGGGACGGCCTGCTAGGCGTTCATGCCGCAGCACTTCTTGTACTTGCGGCCCGAGCCGCAGGGGCAAGGATCGTTGCGGCCCACCTTGGGCTGCTCGCGCTTTTGCGGCTGCCTGGCCTTGGCCACGGCCGCTTCCGTTCCGGCCGAGTAGCTGACCTGCTTCTGCTCCTCGTGCTTGAAGTCGTCTTCCTGGACCTCCGCCTTGATGCGCAGGTGGCACAGGGCGAACATGGTGCTCTCCTTAATGCGGGCGAGCATGTCCTGGAAGAGGTTGTAGCCCTCGCGCTTGTACTCCTGCTTGGGATCCTTCTGGCCGTATCCGCGCAGGCCGATGCCGTCGCGCAGGTGATCCATGTGCAGCAGATGCTCCTTCCAGACGCGGTCGAGCGAGTCGAGCAGGAAGTAGCGCGTGATCTCGTGGAAGTGCGCCGGGGCCTGGGCGCGAAGCTCCTCGATGCTGCGCCGCACGAGCGCCCCGGCCTCGTCGCGGCTCATCAGCCCGTCCGCCTGGAACTCCTCGAAACGGCGCAGGTCGAAGACCTCTTCGAGCTTGGCGCGGACGGAAGCCACGGTCTCTTCGTCCGGCTCTTCCTTGTGGCCGATGACAGGCGCGTAAATCTCGTCCAGAAGGTCGTCCACGAAGGCGTCGATCATGGGCGTGAGGTCGCTGTCGGTCATGATCTGGCGGCGCTGGGAGTAGATCACCTCGCGCTGCTGGTTCATGACGTCGTCATATTCGAGGAGCGTCTTTCTGATCTCGAAGTTGTGCGCCTCGACGCGCTTTTGGGCGTTCTCGATGGCCTTGGAGACGAAGCTGTTCTCGATGGCCTCGCCCTCCTTCATGCCCAGGCGCTCCATGAGCCCGGAGATGCGTTCGGAGCCGAAAAGACGCATCAGGTCGTCGTCCAGGGCCAGATAGAAACGCGATTCGCCAGGGTCGCCCTGGCGGCCCGAACGGCCGCGCAACTGGTTGTCGATACGCCGCGACTCGTGGCGCTCCGTGCCCAGGATGTAGAGGCCGCCGATATCCACCACGCCCTCGCCGAGCTTGATGTCCGTGCCTCGGCCGGCCATGTTCGTGGCGATGGTCACCTTGCCCTTGTGGCCCGCCTCGGCCACGATCTGGGCCTCCTGCTCGTGGTTCTTGGCGTTGAGCACGTTGTGCGGCACGCGCAACTTCTTGAGCAGGGCGGAGACGAGCTCGGACTTCTCGATGGACACAGTGCCCACGAGCACGGGCTGGCCCTTCTCGTGCAGCCGCTTGATTTCTTCGGCGATGGCCTGGAACTTCTCTTTTTGCGTGCGCAGGATCATGTCGGGCTGATCCAGGCGCACCATGTCGCGGTGCGTGGGGATGACCATCACGTCCAAACCGTAGATCTGCTTGAATTCCACGGCCTCGGTGTCGGCCGTGCCAGTCATGCCCGCGAGCTTGTCGTACATGCGGAAGTAGTTCTGGAAGGTGATCGAGGCCAGGGTCTGGTTCTCGGCCTTGACCGCGACGCGCTCCTTGGCCTCCAGGGCCTGGTGCAGGCCGTCGGAGTAGCGGCGGCCGGGCATGAGGCGGCCCGTGAACTCGTCCACGATGACCACTTCGCCCTCGGAGACGATGTAGTCCACGTCGCGCTGGAAGAGGTTGTGGGCCTTGAGCGCCTGCAGGGTGTGATGTTGCAGGGTGATGTTCGCGGGATCGAAGAGGTTTTCGATTTTGAGCAGATCCTCGACGCGGGCCACGCCCTCCTCGGTGAGCGACACGGAGCGCGCCTTCTCGTCGATGGTGAAGTCGCGCTCGCGCTCAAGCTTGGGCACCAGATCGTTCACGATCACATACTGGCCCGTGGACTGCTCCGAGGGGCCGGAGATGATGAGCGGCGTGCGCGCCTCGTCGATGAGGATGGAGTCCACCTCGTCCACGATGGCGAAGTTGTGGCCGCGCTGCACGAGTTGGCTCAGGCTGAAGGCCATGTTGTCGCGCAGGTAGTCGAAGCCGAATTCGTTGTTCGTGCCGTAGGTGATGTCCGCGCCGTAGGCCGCACGGCGCTCCTCCGGAGTCAGGCCGTGCACGATCACGCCCACTGAGAGCCCGAGGAAGTTGTATATCGCGCCCATCCACTCGGCGTCGCGGCGGGCCAGATAGTCGTTCACCGTGACCACGTGCACGCCCTTGCCGGTAAGTGCGTTGAGCACCACGGGCAAGGTTGCGACCAGCGTCTTGCCTTCACCGGTCTTCATTTCCGCGATCTTGCCTTCGTGCAGCACCATGCCGCCGATGAGTTGCACGTCGAAGTGGCGCATGTTGAGCACGCGGCGTCCGGCGTCGCGCACGCAGGCGAAGACGTCGGGCATGATCTCGGAAAGGTCGCGCCCCTGCTCCACCTCCTGCCGCCAGGCGGCCACGCGGGCCGGGAACTCGTGGTCGGACAGGGCCTGCCACTGGGTTTCCAGGGCGTTCACCTGGTCCACGAAAGGCTTGGCTTTCTTGACATAGCGTTCGGCAGCGGAGCCGAAAACCTTCTTGGCGATGAATTTGAGCATGTTCTCTCCGTTGGAGGATCAGTCGGTCACGGCCACAGCGTCCAGCCAGTGGCCCGCGTCCACGCCCTTGGGCGCGGTGGATGAAAGTTGCAGCACGCAGCCGCCGCAGCCAGTGAGCACCTGCTCGCCCTGCCCGGCGGCGAAGAAATCCCAGGCCTTTTCGGCCACGCGCGCGCCCAGTTCGGGCGCGGCGATCTGCAGCACGCCGCCCAGGCCGCAGCATTCGTCGCGCGAGGCCCGGCCAAGCCGCTCCCCAGCCACGCGGCGCAGGAAATCCTCGTCCTGCCCGCCGCCCGCGCCGTGGCAGGGGCGGTGGTAGTGAAACCGCGCGGGCGCGGCCGCCTCGTCACAGGCGAATTCGGTCTCGCCCAAAAGCGCCGAGAGCGGCTTGATGGCCTCGCACCACGCCTCGGCCTCGAAGGGCTCGAACCCGAGGTCCACCGAGGCGTAGGAGCGCAGCCCGCAGCGGCAGGTGGCGCAAAACGTGACCAGCAGCGGCCGCCCGGCCGCGCGCCAGGCATTCAGGTTCGCGGCCTGCATGGCCCGCTGCTCGTTTTTGCACCCGGCGTGGCCCATGGTGCAGCCGCAGCACGCGAAGCCTGGATCCTTGCCCACCGCGTAGCCAGCGCCCCGAAGCAGCGCCCGGGCCTTTTTCGTCCAGGAGGGCCGCGCATGGCGGGCGGTGCAGCCTTGGAAAAGTACGGCGCTTTTGCCATTGCCGCAAGCATCGAAACGCGACGGGGTGAGCCAGGGCCGAATCCCGGGCCGCGCGGCCATGGCGCGAAGCGAGGCGGCGTGAAGTCCGAAGCGGCCGGGAAGCTCCCTCGGCGCAAGCCGCGCCATGAGCCCTGCCACGGGCCACAGCAGCCCGGCGCGCTCGATCCAGGTCTTCCAGGCCAGGGCCTGAAAGCCCGGCGCGGCCGCACGAAGCCTGGCGATCAGGTCCGGGGCGCACAATCCTTCGGGGCAGGCCTTTTCGCAACGCCCGCAGGAGAGGCACAGTTCGGCCAGCCGCCGGGCCGCCTCGGCCGAGGGCGGCGCGACGCCCTTGTCGATCGCCTCGGCGAGCATGAACTTGGCGCGCGGCGAAAGTTCCTCCAATCCCGTGGCCCGAAACAGCGGGCAGGCGTCCAGGCAACGGCCGCAGTGGACGCACTCGGCCGGGCGCTCCCCCTCGTGCAGGCAATGGTGCGCCAGGGTCATGCGTAGGCCTTTTGGGGATTCATGATCCCGTGCGGGTCGAAGGCCGCCTTGACGCGGAGCATGAGCGCCCGTTCGGCCTCGCCGATCTGCAGGGAAAGATAGGGGAGCTTGGCCAGCCCCACGCCGTGCTCGCCCGTGAGCGTGCCGCCAAGCTCCAGCACCGTGCGCAGGATGTCGTCCTTGGCCAGGTCCGCGGCCGACTTCTGGCGCGGATCGGCGGCGTCGAACATGACGTCGGTGTGGATGTTGCCGTCGCCCAGATGGCCAAAGCAGACCACGATCACGCCGCGTCGCTCGCCGATGGCGTGGAAGGCGGCCACGGCCCTGGCGATGGCCCCGCGCGGCACGGCCACGTCGTCGCGATGTTTGTCCGGTCCGAGCTTGTGCAAGGCCGGGCTGACCAGACGACGAAGCTCCCACAGGGCCTCTTCGGCCGTCGCGTCCGCAGCGGACTCGATGAAGGTCGCGGCCTGAAGATGCGAGGCCAGCGCGGCCAGTTCGGCCGATACCGCGGCCCGGCTGCCGTCCAGGCGGAAGAGGAGCGCCGCCGCGGTTCCCTCGGGCCAGGGCACAGACGGCGCGGTCAGGCCCACGGCGCGCAAGGTGGGGGCGTCGAAAAATTCCATGGCCGAAGGCAGGAGCCCGGCCGCGAACACGGCCCGCGCGGCCGCCATGAGCGCCTCCATGTCCGAGAATCCGGCCATGAGCGAGGCCGAGGCCTCGGGCAGCGGCGCGAGCTTCAGGATCGCCTCGGTGATGAAGCCGAGCGTGCCCTCGCTGCCCACGAAAAGCCTCGTCAGATCCAGCCCCGCGACATCCTTGTGGCACCGGCCGCCGGTACGCACCACCTCGCCGCCGGGCAGCACGGCCGTGAGCCCGAGCACCCACTCGCGCGTCACGCCGTATTTCACGGCCCGCATGCCGCCCGCGCAGGTGGCGATGTTGCCGCCGATGGTGGAGATGTTCACCGAACCTGGATCGGGCGGGTAGAAGCGCCGCTGCGCCGCGCAGGCCTTTTGCAGTTCGCCGGTCACGACGCCCGGCTCGACCGTGGCCGTGAAATCGTCGGCGTCGATGGATACGATGCGGCGAAGCCCGGCCGTGGAGACGACCAGCCCGCCTGCCGTTGGCACCACGGCCCCGGCCGCGCCCGTGGCCCGGCCGCGCGGGATGAGCGGCACGCGCTCGGCCTGCGCCCAGGCCAGAAGCTCCACCACCTGTTCCAGCCGCTCGGGCCGCACCACGCCCATGGGCATGCCGTGCAGGCGCGAGGCATCGGAACCGTGCACGTAGCGCACGGCCTCGTCAAAGCTCGCGGCTTCTCCGGGGAAGAGGTGTTCGAGGAAGGTGCGTCGGGCGGGAGTGAGCATGGTTTTTCGGGCCGAAGACTCCGGGCCTTCGGGCCGCAAAACTGTAGTCATGATTCGGCCCAAGAGCAAGGGCGGGATTGAGCGGAAGGACAACAATCTCGGCGGGACACGGCAAGCCGTGTCCCGCCGGAACAGCGAATTTCCAAGGCCATTGGAAAACACCGCGCGCAGGCGGCGTCTATTGGCCGCTCCGCTAGTCGACCTTGAAGAAGGCCTTGGCAGCAGAGTTGCAGATCGGACACTTCTCGGGAACGTCGTTCTCCACGGTGTGCCCGCAGACCTTGCAGACCCAGTAATCGACGGCCGCATTGGAACCGAGGTTGTCCAGGGCCTTCTGGTAGAGTCCGGCGTGGACCTTCTCCACCTCGTTGGCGTAGGCCAGGGAACGCTCGGCCACCTTGTTGCCCTCGGCCCTGGCCTGCTCGATCATGGGCGGATACATGAGCTTGAACTCGTGCGTCTCGCCAGCCACGGCCTCCTCAAGGTTGGTGGCGGTGTCGCCGATCTTTCCGGCCGCGCGCAGGTGGGCGTGGGCGTGCACGGTCTCGGCCGCGGCGGCCGCGCGAAAGAGCTTGGCGACCTGGGGATGGCCTTCCTTGTCGGCCTGCTCGGCAAAGGCGAGATACTTGCGGTTGGCCTGCGATTCGCCCGCAAAGGCCTCCATGAGATTCTCAAGGGTCGTGGGCATGGGGGTTCCTCCATGTCGGTTTGCATCATGTTCAGGAAAATAATGCCGGAGGGGGTTCATACCACGGACCTGCGGGAATGCAAACCCGCGACAGAAATATCACGAAGGGGACGGAATTCTACCCGCGCGACATGTCCCGCCGCGCCTCTCGTTCGAGGTCGCGGCGCTTGAGTTCGTCGCGCTTGTCGTGCAGCTTCCTGCCGCGCGCAAGCGCGATGTCGAGCTTGAAGCGGCCGCGCGAGAGGAACAGCGCCACCGGGATCACGGAGAGCCCTTTCTGCTCCACCTTGGCGGAAAGCTGGGCGATCTCGTGGCCGTGCAGCAGCAGCTTGCGCCGCCGCTCGGGCTCGTGCTGGGCGTAGCCCGCATTCTCGTACGGCGCGATGTGCACGCCCACGAGAAAGGCCTCGCCGTTCTTGAAATCGACGTACCCGTCGCTCCACGAAATCTTGCCCGCGCGCAGGCTCTTGACCTCGGAGCCGGTGAGCGAGAGCCCGGCCTCGAAAGTCTCGATGAATTCGTACTCGTGCCGCGCCTTGCGGTTGGCCGAGACGAGCTTGCGCGGGTTGTCCGGCTTGCTCACTGGGCCTCCTCGATGTCCAAAAGCGAGGTGTAAAACATCAGTTCCTCGGGGAAACGCTGGAAGATGACGTCGCGCACCAGACGGTTGGTGCGGCTCACGGTACGCGATTCGAGCACCAGCTTCAAAAGATCCGTGCATTCGTCCATGCGCGTCTGGCGGATGATGCGCTTGATGCCCGGCACGGCCTGCGGGTTCATGGACAGGGAGTCCATGCCCATGCCGAGCAGGATGGGTACGCAGAAGGGGTCCGAGGCCATCTCGCCGCACAGTCCCACCTCGATGCCCGCCTGGTGCGCCGCATCCACCACGTGCTTGATCATACGCACCACAGCCGGATGCAAGGGCTGGTAGAGGTAGGAGACGTAGCGGTTGGTACGGTCGATGCCCAGGCTGTACTGGATCAGGTCGTTGGTGCCGATGGAAAAGAAATCCACTTCCTGGGCCAGAAACTCCGAGACCATGACCGCCGAGGGCAGCTCGACCATGATGCCGTAGGGGATTTCGGGGTTGAAATCCACGCCCTCGCGCCGCAGCTCGGCCTGGCATTCGTGGAACAGCGCCTTGGCGTAGCGCAGTTCCTTCAGGCCCGAGATCATGGGAAACATGACCTTGACGTTGCCCCACACGGCCGCCCGCAGGATGGCCCTGATCTGGGTCTTGAAGACTTCGGGATAGCGCATGCAGAAGCGGATGGCGCGAAGTCCGAGCGCCGGATTGGCTTCCTCCAGGCGTCCGAAATGGCCGAACATCTTGTCCGCGCCGATGTCCAGGGTGCGGATGGTCAGGGTGCGCGGCGAAAGGATGGAGGCCAGGTCCGAGTACTCCTCGAAAAGCTCTTCCTCGGTGGGCAGCTCGCGCCGGTTCATGTAACGGTACTCGGTGCGCAAAAGCCCCACGCCCTCGCCGCCGTTGTCCAGGACCTGGGCCACTTCCTCGAAGAGCTCGATGTTCGCCAGCACGGACACAGCGTAGCCGTCGCGCATCTCGCCCGGCAGGTGGCACAGGCGGATGATCATCTTCTGGTAGGTGTGGAACTGGTCGCCCAACTCCTCGTAATGGGCAAGCTCCTCGTCGTCGGGGTCCACGAAAATCTTGCCCTTGAAGCCGTCCACGATCACCAGATCGCCGTCGCGCACGGTCTTCTCCAGGTCGGCCACGCCGACCACGGCTGGAATTTGCAGCGAGCGGGCCATGATGCCGGTATGCGAGGTTTTGGCCCCCTGGGTAGTGGACAGGCTCATGATCTTGTCCACCTGCAGTTCCACCGTGTCGGCCGGGGTCAGGTCGTGGGCCATGAGCATGACTCGGCCGGTGATCGCCGAAAGCTCGGGCTCGTCGCCCGCGAGTCGGACCATGACTCGCTCGCCCACCATGCGCACGTCGTTGACGCGCTCGCGGATGTAGGGATCCTCGATGGCCGAGAAGGCGTCGCGCAGGTCGGCCACGGCCTTTTCCAGCGCCCATTCGGCGCAGACCATGTGCTCGGCCGCATAGCGCAGGGCCGCTCCCTTGAGCTTGGGGTCCTTCAGGATCATCAGGTGCGAGTCGATGATCATGGCGTGATCGCGCAACTCGGCCGGAATCTTGCCCCGGGCGGCCTCCAGGTCGCGCGCGGCCTGGGTGAAGGCCGCCTCCAAACGACGCTGTTCCTGAGCCACGTCCTCTTCGGGAACGGGCCTGCGGGGCACGTTCTCGAAACGGTTGCGGTTCAGGAACAGGGCCTTGCCGATGGCCACACCGGCGGAGACCGGGATTCCCTGGATCACGGCCTTGGCCATGCTATCCGTCCTGGAACTTGTTGCGGAACAGTCGCTCCAGATGGTCCACGGCCTCTCGCGCGTCCTCGCCCCTGGCTCGCAGGGTCAGGGTCGCCCCGCTGCCCACAGCCAGGGTCAGGATATCGAGGATGCTCTTGGCGTCCACTTCCTGCCGTCCCGCCACGAGATGGATATCCGAGGCGAATTTCTGCGCCTCCTGGGCCAGACGGGCCGCCGGGCGCGCGTGCAGGCCCATGTCGTCGAGCACGCAGACGTGGCGCTGAACTTCGAGCGAGGCGTTATGCTGCTCGTTGACGAGTTGGGTATTCATTGTCGTTGTGTCATCCGTCGAGATATATCCGCCACGGCTTCCTCGCGTCGCGCTCATGCGAGCCAGGGCCACAGCGCCAGGGCTCCCAGCACCAGGGCGACCATCACCTCCCGGATGACCAGGAGTCGTGAGACGAACAGCGCCGCGCATGCGACGAGCGCAAGCGTGGCCAGCCAGTTCCACCAGACGATCCCCCCAGGCCAGATCATGGCCCAAAAGAGAACCAGCAACAAGGCGTTGACGTACTTGAGTCGCCGCCCCCAGTTGATCAGATCCAATTTCTTCAATCGTTGCAGGACTTTGAAGGCATCGCGCCAGCCCCAGAAAAAACTCGTGAACTTGAAGGCCTGGAGCCCGGCGAACAAAACGGCCCCGAATACCACGGCCACGCTCCAATTGCCAGAGGCAAGCAGACACATGGTCGTCAAGGCCCACGTCGCTTGCAGCGTGCCGCCGAAGAGCGAATCACCGATGGCCGAGAGGGTGTAGGCCGTGGTTTTCTTGACCTGCTCCAGGGTGCCTTCGGGCAACACCCCACGGGCGATGTCGCGCTCCAAGGCCAGAAAGAGCCCCGTGAGCAGCGGCGCGAAGAACGGGTGGCAATTGTAGTGCGTCAACGCCCGACGGCGAGCCGCGAGCAGTCGTGCGGGGTCGCGATGGATCACGGACAGGGCGGGCTCCATGGCCGCTGCCAACCCGATGTTCTGCATGCCGCGCCTGTTGAAGGCCGCCATGACCAGATAGGTACGCAAAAAACAGGACAGTAGGGTGCGGCCGTCGGGCATGGAGGGGAGCGCGTGGCTGTCCTTGCTCATGCTCGTCGCTCACTCGCGGTCTTCGCCCGCGAGGCGGGCGTACAAGGTCTTGGCGTTCACGCCGGGCAGGCGCGCGGCCGCGCGGCGGGCGATCTCGCGCGGCTTGCCCCCGGCTTTAGCCTCCTCGGCCAGCACGGCTTCGATCTGCGCCTCTTCGCTCATCTTCTCGTCCGCGATCTCTCCGGGCGGCCCCACGAGCACGGTGATTTCGCCGCGCAAATCCGGGCAACTCCGGGACAACTCCGAAAGCGGAGCCAAAATGAACTCCTCGTGTATCTTGGTCAACTCGCGCGCAATACAGGCCCTGCGTTCGCCCAAAACCTCGAAGGCCGCATCCAGGGTCGCGGAGAGCCGCGACTTGCGCTCGAAGAAGCACAGCGTGGCGGGCAGCGCGCCGAATTTGGCCAGCAGCCCGCGTACCTGGGCCGCGCCGCGCGGCAAAAAGCCCAGGAAGACGAACGGCTGCGGCGGCAGCCCGGCGGCCGAGAGCGCAGCCGCGAAGCTGCACGGCCCCGGCACGGGCGTGACTCTCGCCCCGGCCTCGCGGCAGGCTGCCACAAGACGGTAGCCGGGATCGGAGAGCAGCGGCGTGCCCGCGTCCGAGACCAGTGCGGCGCTGCCTCCGGCCAGCAGCCGCTCCACCACTTGCGGCGCGCGCTCGGCCTCGTTGTGCTCGTGCAGAGAGACGAAGCGGGCCGCGTCCACGCCCAGGCGCTTGCACAAAAGCCCGGCCCGTCGCGTGTCCTCGGCCAGGACCACGTCGGCTTGCGCCAGCACACAGGCCGCGCGCGGGCTCATGTCCGCCGCGTTGCCGATGGGCGTGGCCACCACGTACAGTCCCGGCGCAAGTCGCTCTTCCACCTCGTCCCCGCATCCTTTCGATTCCCCAGGCGCACGCCCGAGGCATTCTGCCTAGCACACCTGCTCGCGGGCCGAAAGAGCGCAGCCGCGCATCCTCCCGGCGAATCCCGCATTGTTCAGCGCAGATGCCCGGCCAGGGCCGCGAAGACCGGATGTCCTTGTGCGAGCACCCGCGTCTCGCGCACGTCGTGCAGCTTCTCCACTTGGCTGACGATCTGGCCAAGCCGCTCGTCCTCGCGCAGCAAAAGCCAGACGCGAGAGAGGCCGCCCGAGGGGTCTTCCCCGCCGGGAAGCGGCAGGCAGGCCACGCCCTCCACATTGAAAGCCCGGCGGGCGAACAGCCCGCAGATGTGCGACATGACGCCGGGGTGGTTGTTCACGGTCAGTTCGAGCACGGTTCCGGTCAAAGCGGCCGGGGCGTTTCGATCAGGCATGGACATGGGCGACCTCCATTGCGTCATGGTTTTCGGTTTCGCAGATCATCTCGCAGTTGGCCGCGCCGGGCGGCACCATGGGAAGCACGTGCGGCTCGTCCTCCACGGGGCAGCGAATCAGGCAGGGGCCGGACGCGGCAAAGGCCTCGGCCATGGCGGCCTCGGGATCGCCATGCTCACTGAGGTCGAAGGCGCGCATGCCGAAGGCCCGCGCCAGGGCCACGTAGTCGGCCCGGGCTGAAAAGCGCGAGGCGAAAACCCGGCCGTCCATGAACAACTCCTGCTGTTGGCGCACAAGCCCGAGGCAGCCGTTGTCCATGAGCAGGATCTTGACCCGCGCGTCCTGCTCCACGGCCGTGGCCAGTTCCTGGACGTTCATCAGCAGGCTGCCGTCGCCCGAGACGCAGATCACGGGATGTCCGGGCTCGGCCAGGGCCGCTCCTATGGCCGCGGGCAGGCCGAAGCCCATGGTGCCAAGCCCTCCCGAGGTCAGGAGGCGGCCCGGCCCGGCCAGGGGCCAGACCTGGGCCGTGCGCATCTGATGGCGGCCCACGTCCGTGGCCACGAGCACGTCGCGCCCGTCCGCCCGCACGCCGATGCTGGCGGCTGCACGGGCAGCGGCCGCGAGCACGCCGTAAGCCGAGCGGGGGTCATCCAAGCCCGGTGGGCGCAGGCCGAAGCGCTCCTTGACGTGGACCACGCGGCCAAGCCATGCCGAACGCGAGACCCCGCCGCCCCGTTTGTCCAGGGCACGCGCAAGGCTTGTCAAGGCATCGGCTGCGTCCGCCGCGATGGACGCCTGCGGCGCGCGACGCTTGCCCAGTTCGCTCGCGTCGATGTCCACGTGGATCAGGGCCGCGTCCGGACAAAAACGGTCCAGGCGGCCGGTGGCGCGATCGTCCAGGCGGCAGCCCACGGCCACGAGCAGGTCGCATTCCTCAAGCACCGTGTTGGCCGCCTTGGAGGCGTGCATGCCGAGCATGCCCAGATTCAGGGGATGATCCGTGGGCAGGCAGCCAAGACCGTGCAGGGTGCAGACCACGGGCAGGCTGAAGCGCTCCGCGAGGGACCGGGCGGCCAGATGCGCCCCGGCGCGGGCCGCGCCTCCGCCAAGCAGCAGAAGCGGGCGCCTCGCGTCGCCCAAAAGCTCGGCCGCGCGCTCCACTGCCTCGGCGTCGGGCGCGGGCGGCCCATCCGCGCGGCCCGGCTCGGGCCACTCGTCGAAGTCGGCCATGGCGGTCTGCACGTCGCGCGGCAGGTCCACCAGCACCGGGCCGGGCCGGCCCGAAGCCGCGATGCGAAACGCCTCGGGGATGATTCGCAAAAGCTCCAGGGGGCTTCGGGCCAGAAAACAGTGCTTGGTGACGGGAATGGCCAGGCCGTAGGTGTCCACTTCCTGGAAAGCGTCCACGCCGAGCATGGGGCTTGGTACCTGGCCGGTCAGGCAGACGATGGGCACGGAATCCAGGCGCGCGTCGGCAATGGCCGTGAGCAGGTTGGTCGCACCGGGGCCGGAGGTCGCCAGGCACACGGCCGGACGGCCGGAGGCCCTGGCCGCGCCCTGGGCGATGAAGCCCGCACCCTGCTCGTGCCGGGCCAGGACATGGCGGATGGTGCTGTGCGAAAGGGCGTCGTACAGGGGCAGGTTCGCGCCGCCGGGGATGCCCGCCAGGAACTCGATGCCCTGGCGTTCCAAAAGTCGGACGATGATTTCGGCTCCGCTGAGCGTGGGCATGGTTTCCTCCATGCCTGCCGGGTCCGGCGGAGGCCCCCAAAAACGGCGAACCCCCTGCCGGGGTGCGCCGGCAGGGGGTTTTGGTTCGCGATCTCGACGCGATCCCCGCTACGGCGCACCCTCGCCAACGACGACAACGACGACGACCGCTACGCCAAGAGTGGCGGCGGTCGGCGAAAGGTTGGCGGCGTTTGCGAAGTGATGCATAGGGTCGCTCTCGATTCCTCGTTGGACTTTTCTTACGCCCGGTCCGGACAAGACGTCAAGCCTTCCGGCCAGGGCACCCCAAAAGGATTGCTTCACCAGGGCTGCCAGCTTACCTGGCGCGGCATGGCCTGGGAGAGGTCGAAGGCGTCCTGCTCGTGCTCGACCACGAGGCGGCCGTTCTCCTCGCGCACGGCCACGAGATCGAAACGGCACGGCCTGTCCCAGGCGTCGTGCGCGGAAAGCCAGTGCGCGGCGGCGCGCGCCAGGCGGTTCATCTTGGCCGGACTCAAGCCTTCGGCAGGAGTCGCGAGGCTGCCTGCCCCCCTGGTCTTGACCTCCACGAAAACCACGGTCTGACCGTCGCGGCAGACCAGGTCGAGTTCGAGCGAGCGAACACGCCAGTTGCGCGCAAGGATGGCATACCCGACTCGACGCAGGTGCGCGGCCGCCGCGTCCTCACCCGCCTGGCCGCGAGCCAGATGCGGCGCGGAGCCTACAGACCTGGCAGGCGGCATTGGTCCTCCACCACGCCCGCGAAGGTCAGGCGGTGGCAGTTGCTCGGGCCAAGCCGCCTGAGCGCCGCTCGGTGCTCGGCTGTTCCGTAGCCCTTGTGCTCGGCCAGGCCGTAGCCGGGGTGGCGCCGGTCCAAGGTGTGCATGAGCGCGTCGCGGAAGGTCTTGGCCAGGATGGAGGCGGCCGAGATGGCCGGGACCAGGGCGTCGCCGCCGACCACGGCCTGCTGCCTGGGGTTGCCCGGCAAGGGCAGCGGAATGGTCCGGTTGCCGTCCACGAGCAAGAGCGTGGCGGGCTCGGGCAGACGGCGCACGGCCTTGGCCATGGCCAAAAACGTGGCCTGCAGGATGTTCAGTCTGTCGATGTCGCGCTGCCAGACCACGCCAAGGCGCCAAGCGATGGCCGTGGCGCGGATGGCGATGGCCAGCGTCTCGCGGCGCGCGGCCGAAAGTTTTTTGGAATCGGTAAGCCCGGGAAGATCGAAGGCTGGCGGCAGGATCACGGCCGCCGCGACAACTGGACCGGCCAGACAGCC
This sequence comes from Alkalidesulfovibrio alkalitolerans DSM 16529, assembly GCF_000422245.1. Classification (NCBI taxonomy): domain Bacteria; kingdom Pseudomonadati; phylum Thermodesulfobacteriota; class Desulfovibrionia; order Desulfovibrionales; family Desulfovibrionaceae; genus Alkalidesulfovibrio; species Alkalidesulfovibrio alkalitolerans. The sequence continues at coordinate 342,033 of NZ_ATHI01000026.1, read as the reverse complement.
ACGCCCCGCCTCGTCGATGCCGACGGGCCAAGGCCCGTGTCCGGCCGCCTTGTCACGGCCGTCAGCCGAAAGCAAGGAGAAGGCCGCCATGGCGCGGGATTAGGAGCGGCGCAAGGGCTTCGAGGGGACGAACGAAGCCCTTGCCCGCGCCGTGGACTAGAAATCCCGCTTGGACTTGATGCGCGCAGCCTTGCCCTTGAGAGCGCGCAGGTAGTAGAGACGGCTGCGGCGAACCTTGCCCTCGGTGACCACCTCGACCCTTTCGATGAAGGGCGAATGCAGGGGGAAGATGCGTTCCACGCCCACGCCGTCGGAGACCTTGCGCACGGTGAAGGTGGCGCTGGTGGTGCCGCGATGGCGGCGGATGCACACGCCCTGGAAAACCTGGATACGCTCCTTGTCGCCCTCGATGATCCGGAAATGGACCTTCAGGGTGTCGCCCGACTTGAATTCGGGGATGTCAAGGCGCATTTGCTCGCGTTCGATGCGTTCGACGATGTTCATGACCGAAAACCTCACCTATTTTCTGACCTGTGTCGTTGCTCTCGTCTCGTAAAACCCGGCCCGCCTCACCCGTGGTCGGCCAAAAGCCTGTCCAGGGTCACGGCCACCGCCGCGCGCACGGGCAGGTGGTTGTAGTCGGCGAAGGGCCGTATGGGCCGAAGCGTCTCGTCGGCTTCGCGCAGAACCTCGGGCGCAAGCCCATGCCCCGTGCCGAAGACCAGGAGCACTGGTTGGCGCGCAAGGCGCCCGGCGATGCGCCCCGGCGTGACCGTGCCCGCGCCTTTGGCGCTGGTGGCCACCACCAACGGCGGCCTGCCGAAGGCCTCGGCCATTTCGGCGCGCACCGCAGCCAGATCGGGCACAACCCGCAAAAGCCGCAGGGCCTCGCTCCGGTCCGGGTTTCCCCGCCCGCCTTCGCCCGCCACCCAGTGGGCGGCCAGGCTCTCGGCCAGGGCCCGCTGGTCGGCAAGCGGCGTGGTCGCGTAGACCGCACGGACCCCATACGAGCGGGAAACGCGGCATATATCGTGCAAGTCGAGATTCGTCAAGGACGTCGTGCCCACCTTTCGCTCGCCCGTGAGCACGGGGTGGTGCACCAGGGCCACGCACAGGTTGCGGCCAAGCGCCCGCCGAGGCAGATCGCGCAGAAAATCAAGGTCGCTCGCCTCGACCCCGGCCTCGGCCAGAAGCTCGGGCCGCGCGGCGAGGGTTGTGGTAAGCGACTGCTCGCGCCGCCAGGCCGCGATACGCGCGTGATCGCCCGAAAGCAGCACGGCAGGCACGCGAAGCCCCCGGTATTCCTCGGGGCGGGTGTAGTGCGGGTATTCGAGCAGCCCCCGGCTGAAGCTCTCCTCATCGCCCGAGGCCTGCTTGCCCATGAAGTCGGGCAAGAGCCTAGCCACGGCCTCGACAAGACACAGCGCCCCGGCCTCGCCGCCGTTGAGCACGAAGTCGCCCACCGAAACCGAGGTCACGGGATACAATTCCTCGAAGCGGGCGTCGATGCCCTCGTAGCGACCGCAGACGAGCGTCAGGGCCTCCTCGGAGGCGAGCTCGCGGGCCAGTTCCTGCGACATGGGCCTGCCCTTGGGCGAAAGAAGCAGGATACGGCCCGGCTTTGCGAGCGAATCGAGGGTCCGGGCCAGGGGATCGACCTGCATGACCATGCCCGGACCGCCACCATACGGCGTGTCGTCCACGGTCCGGTGCTTGTCCGTGGCCCTGTCGCGCGGGTTTTCGACGCGCACGTCCAATACGCCGCGCGCCCTGGCCTTGGCCATCAGGCCGCAGGACAGGGGCGAGTCGAAAAACTCCGGAAAAAGGGAAAGGATGGTGATGCGCATGGTCTTTCGCGAATTGCGCCCGGCCGTCGCGCCGGACGGGCTCAGTCGGCCCCGTCCGGCTCCAGATAGAGTTCGAGAAGCCCTGGCGGCGGATCGATGACCACCTTGCCCTCCTCCATGTCCATCTCGACCACGAAGCCGGGATGAGCCGGGAAAAGCACCTCCACGCCCTGTGACGTCATGATGCTCCATACCTCCTGCGGCTCGGCCATCACGGACTCGATGACGCCCAGTTCGCGACCGTCGACGAGATGGACGCGAAGGCCGGGAAGGTCGCGGACGAAAACCTCGTCCTCGCCGACCGGGGGCATGTCCTCGGCCAGGGCGTAGACCGCGCCGCCGCGCCAGGCCTCGGCCTGGTCGCGGTCGTCGATGCCCTTGAGCTTCACCAGCAGGCGCTTGTGATGGACTCGCCAGGATTCGATGGGGAAGATGCGGCCGCCCGCCTGCCCTTTGGCGGGACGCGAACCGCGTACGACCGCCTCCCGCCTCGCGGGAGGCGGTTCAAGAACGAGGCGGCCGATCACGTCGCACAACTCGGGCGACTCGACATGCCACTCAAGGCTCAACTCACCCCGCACCCCGTGGGCGCGGGCGACCTCGCCGATGCGGACTCGCTCGCGAGCGGCCATCGAAAAGCGGCCTACTCCAGGATCTCGAGCACGGAACGCTTGCGCATCTTGGTCGAGGCCGCGCCGAGAATGGTGCGCATGGCACGCGCGGTGCGGCCCTGCTTGCCTATGACCTTGCCCAGGTCTTCCTTGGCCACCTTGAGTTCGATGACCGACGTCTGCTCACCCTCGATTTCGGAAACGTGCACTTCCTCGGGCTTGTCCACCAGCGACTTGGCGATGTATTCGACCAGCTCTTTCAACATGCGAGAACCTCCGCGGCTGTCGTGGCTGCACTTTCCGCTGATCCGGGCCGCAACGCGGCCCCAAGCCTAAACGCCGGCCTTCTTGAGCAGGGAGCGGACGGTGTCGGACGGCTGAGCGCCCCGTTCGATCCACATTTTGACCTTTTCCGCGTCAACGGAAAATTCCTCGGGCTTGACCATGGGGTTGTAGAAACCGACGTAGTCAAGAGCCCGGCCATCACGGCGGGTTTCGCTGTTGACGGCGACGATCCGGTAGAACGGGCGCTTCTTGGAGCCCATGCGGGTCAGACGCAGCTTGAGAGCCATTTTGATACTCCTCTTATGGATACTATTGGTGTTCGCAAAAAAAGCAAGCGAAAAGGAAGCGGCCGCTAGCGGCGCTTTTTCTTCTTCTTGCGGTCCTTTTTCTTCTTCTTCGTGGAGCCGCGCGATGCGCCCTCGCCCGCTCCGGGCATGCCGGGCATGCCACCCATGCCGCCAAGCGCACTCAGGTCGGGCATGCCCCCTGCTCCACCCAGGCCGCCCAGACCGGGCAGGCCGGGCATGCGGCCGCGGCCGGGAAGGCCGCGCGGCATCTTGCCCATGCCGGGCATTCCGGGCATGGCGGGCAAGCCTTTCTTGCCCTTCTTCCCGCCGCCCATCATGTTCTGCATCATGGCCCGCATCTGGGTGAAGTTGGCGCACAACTGCTCGACCTCGGCCACCGTCGCGCCGGAGCCCTTGGCGATGCGCGCCTTGCGGCTCTTGTTCAAAAGCTCGGGGCGGCGGCGCTCGTCGCGGGTCATGGAATCGATCATGGCCTCGACGCGCCCGAGTTCCTTCTCCGGCATGTTCAGCCCGCCGAGTTGCTGCGAAAGCTTGCCCATGCCCGGGATGAGCTTCAAAAGCCCTTCGAGCGAGCCGAGCTTCTTCAGCCTCCGCATCTGCACGCGAAAGTCCTCGAAGTTGAACGAGGCCTCGCGCATCTTGTCCTGAAGGGCCTTGGCCTCGTCCTCGTCGATGGTCGTCTGGGCCTTCTCGATGAGCGTCATCACGTCGCCCATGCCCAGAATACGCGAGGCGATGCGATCCGGGTGGAAGACCTCCATCTCGGAAAGCGCCTCGCCAAGACCCACGAACTTCACGGCCTTGCCGGTCACGGACTTGATGGACAGGGCCGCGCCGCCGCGCGCGTCGCCATCCATCTTGGTCAGGACCACGCCGGAGATATCCAGGCGCTCGTCAAAGCTCTTGGCGACGTTGACCGCATCCTGGCCGGTCATGGCGTCGGCCACGAAAAGTATTTCCGCCGGGGCGCACTTGTCCTTGATGCGGGAAAGCTCCTCCATCAAGGGTTCGTCGATGTGCAGGCGGCCCGCGGTGTCGTAAAGGATGACGTTGCAGCCTTCCTCGCGCGCCCGCGAAAGCGCGTCGGCGCAGATGTCCACCGGATTCATGTCGGGCGTGGACGGATAGACCGGCACGCCGATCTGACCGGCGAGCTTGGTGAGCTGGTCGATGGCCGCCGGGCGGTAGACGTCGGCCGGGACCAGGTAGGGCTTCATCTTCTTCTCGCGGCGCAGCCACAGGGCGATCTTGCCCGCCGAGGTGGTCTTGCCCGAGCCCTGAAGGCCGACCATCATGATGCCCGCCGGGGTCTTGCCGCGCAGGTCGAGCTCGGTGGTCGAGCCGCCCAGCAGCCCCACCAACTCCTCGTGGACGATCTTGACCACCTGCTGGCCGGGCGTGAGGCTCTTCATCACCTCCTGCCCGAGCGACTTCTCGCGCACGCGGTCAACGAAGTCCTTGACGACCTTGAAGTTGACGTCGGCTTCGAGCAGCGCCAGGCGCACCTCGCGCAGGCCCTCGCCGACGTTTTCCTCCGTCAGCTTGCCCTGGCCGCGAAATCGCTTGAAGACTCCCTCGAGCCGTTCGCCCAAACTTTCGAACACGAGCGTCACTCCGCCGACGCGCCGCAGGGGAATGTCGGGCCCCGGATGCTCCAGACCCTCTCCCCGCGCCGGTTCACGATCAATACGTCTTTGCCGGGACGACCCGGCATCCCCGGCCACAGGGCGCACCACGCCCTCCTGTGCCGGAAAGACGGTGACCGTTACTTGAGATGCCCCTTGGAGTCAAGCAAGGCGGCCACACTACACAGCCATGACCAGCATGGTCTACAAACGTGAAAAAAATCATTCGAACGGGTGTACAGTTTGCAGAGCCGTCCGCAGCGATCGCCGCTTTCCCCAGCAAGACTTTTTTATAACGTTATTTCGACCTGTTCCACGGCATGTTTTCCGCAGCGACATTTCGAGAGCCAGTTTGAAAGGGGTGTGAAAAAATAAAAACAAGTTCTTTCGTTGCGGATTGTTAGCCTGTTCAGACTTGACGCCCCCCATTTCACGCCTGATATACCGTACCAGAAAACGGCAGGTCTCCAAATTTGCGCCATATGCCTCGCAGAGTTCACCAAGCGCGCCGGACTTGCCATACATCCGGCCACGCGGGCACAACCGGGTACGCATGAGCAGCGAAGCGACACAAACAGCCCCGCCGGACCTTAGGGCGACGCTCGCCGCGGCAGGTATCGAACTGTCTGGCGACACGGCTTGGCCCGTCTTCAAGGACGACCCCGTGGGACGCCACACGCCCTCGGTAGCCTCCCCCGATTCTCAGCCTGTCGCCATCTCCAGCGCGCACTTCAACGTCGATCCCCAAACCGGCGACATCACTTCACGCGGCTACGGGCTGGTCGTCCTGCGCGACGGCGAACTGCGCGTGAAGCCGCTGCTCAAGATCTGCGACGACAGGACAGTGCTCAAGGCCACGCTCTTCCACCGCGACTTCCAGGGCGCGGAAGTGACCCCGGAGCGGTTGTCCGAAATGCTACAGCGCATGGCCGTGAGTGCGCCGCTCGAACAAAACGCCGTGGCCGAGGCGCTGGCCAAGGCCCGCAAGACCAAGGCGGCCGTTCCCGAGGTGGCAGTGGCCCTGGGCAGCCTGCCCGAAGAGGGACGCGACGGCTTTTTCGAACCCGCGGTGCAGCTCGCCGAGCCAAGCCAGGAGAAATACGGCGCCGAGGCCGACAAGCAGGGGCAGGTGGACCACCGCGAGCGCTCCACCCTGCGTCTGGTGAGCCAGGGCGAATTCCTGGGACGGATCGTGCCGCCCGTTCCCGGAACAGAAGGCCGCGACGTCTTCGGCAACGTCATCCCCGCGCCCGAGGTCAAATCCGCGCAAATCGTCGCGGGCGAAGGCGTGGACGTCTCCGACGACGGCTTGTCCTTCTACGCCGCGATCCCGGGCAACCTCACCTTCGAGGACGGCCGCCTGAAGGTGAGCGACATCCTGAAAGTCGAAGGCGACGTGGACTTCAACACGGGCAACATCCGCCTGGAACGCGGCACCATCTACGTCACGGGCTCGGTGCAAGACGGCTTCATCCTCGAAACGCCGGGGGACGTGATCGTCAAGGACTCGATCTACGCTGCAAACGTCACGGCGGGCGGCGACATCACCGTGGACGGCGGCCTGTTCACCTGCGGCGCGGGCAACGCCGTGGCCGGGGGGACCATCACGGCGCAGTTCATCGTTGGTGCGCGCCTTGAGGCCGAAAAAGACGTCGTGGCCACGCACAACATTTCCAATTCAAACGTGCGCGCGGGCGGGAAGGTCCTGTGTACCAAAGGCAAGGGCGTCATCGTCGGCGGCGTGGTAAAGGCCATGGGCGGCGTGGAGTGCCGCGACGCCGGGTCCGAGTTCGGCGTGCGGACCGTCTTCTTCCTCGGCCCTGAGGACATTTCCGACGAACGCAAGGAACTGCTTGCCAAGCGCAAGAAGATCCGCCGCGTCATCGATCAGATCGACGCCGCGCTGGGCAAAGCCCCCCCTGCCGAGATCCTTCGCCGCACCCCGCCGGAAAAGCGCAGACAGGTCGCCCAACTGCTCAAGATCCGGATAGGCGGCCAGAATGACCTCAAGGAAATCGAAGGGATGCTGGAAGCCGAACGCGCCAAGGCCATGCAACTCGCCCGGGCCTCCCTACGCGTCCTCTCGAAGGTCTATCCCGGTGTCATGGTCAAGGCCTTCGGCCATGTCCACACCTTCGAAACCCTGCACAACGCCTGCACCATCCGCTTCAATCCGGAGACATCCGTCTTCGAGATCACTTGACCCGTTCGGGCCAGCTCCCGGGCGTCGTCCGACGCGTTGACGCGAGAAGTCGAAATCCCCTTTCTGCGCGCAACGCTGCTGCTTTTTCTGTCCAACCATGCTACGAGCACGGAAAAACGATTCCGGAGGCTTTCATCATGGATCCGATGTCCACACACGGCGCGTTTTCCTGGAACGAACTGATGACCACGGACGTGGAGGCGGCCAAAAAATTCTACGCCGCACTCTTCGGCTGGACTTTCGAGGCTATGACCATCGAGGGCGACGGCCCGGAAACGGGCATGACCTACACCTCGGCCAAACTCGGCGACGACTGGGTCTGCGGCATGATGGCGACGCCGTCCAAGGCCGAAGGCGTCCCTCCGCACTGGGGTTCCTACGTCACGGTGCGCGACGTGGACGAAACCCTGGCGCAGGTCCAACAGCTCGGCGGCAAGGTTCTGGTCCCGGCCTTCGACGTCGAGGGAGTGGGCCGTATGGCCGTGTTCCAGGACCCTCAGGGCGCTGTGCTCTCCATAGCCGCCTATCTCCCCCAAGGCTGACCGGCCGCGCTCGCCGACCGGAGAAGCTCAGGCCCAGGCCTCGTGCGCGGCTTGCATGGCCGCCGCGACCAAACCCTCGTCGCGCCGCCTGGCTAGGCAGGCCACGTACAGCGGCATGGAAAGGCGAGCTTGGGGCCAGATCACGCCAAGTCCCCGGGCTTCGAGGTCGAGCGCCGTGTCCTCGCGCATGAAGGCGAGTCCGAGCCCGGCCACGACGAGTTCGCGCATCACGTCCTCGCTGTCCGAAAGCGTGACCGTGCGCGGACTTATGTCCAGCTTGCGGAAGAGGGCCTGGCCGTCCTCGTAGCAGGGGCATTCCGTGGCCGTCCAAAGCCAGGGCATGGCAGCCAGATCCTCGATGGGCGCCCCTTCGATGCGCTCGCGCCAGGCAGCCGGGCCGACCACAAGCACACCCGTTTCGGCGAGCCGCTCCTTGACTATTCCCTCGGCGTCGCGCCCGGAAAAAATGAAGCCCACGTCCATTTCGCCCCGGCGCAGGGCGTCGGGCACCAGAATGGACTGGCTCTGCATGAAGGCCGGGGAAAGGCCGGGGTGGCCGCGCCCAAGCGCTTCTTGCAGACGCCCCACGCGCAGATGGCTCGGGTCGGTGTTCATGCCGATGCGCACCACGCCGAAGACATCGCCGCGCAGCGCCGCCGCCTCCTCACGCACCGCCCGGGCGGCTTCCAAAGCTTGATCGGCCTTGGCCTTGAGCCTTCTTCCCGCCTCCGTCAGGGCCATGCCGCGCGGGGTGCGCGCGAAGAGAGCCACTCCAAGCTCGTCCTCCAGGGCCTTGATCTGGGCGCTCACGGACGACGGGCTCAGGTGCAGCCGCTCGCCCGCGCGCGTCAGGTGTCCTTCCTCGGCCACGGCCGCGAATGATTTCAGCTGGTACAATTCCATCGCCGACTTCCCATCCGCCTTCGGTCAGACCGAACGACACGTTCGGAACTTCCCGTTGGATTGCGCTTTGTAGTGTGATGTAGAGTCCACGTCAAGGATGCACTCCACATTGCGAAGCGACATCCCTCACTCATAACACGCCAGCCAGAAACAACATGACGCGCACAAGGGAGCATATGGACATGAAAGATATGCAGAGATCGGCACTCTTTTTTGCACTCGCCCTCACCGCACCCCTCGTGACCATTACCACGCCCGCATGTGCGGAAGATCGTCTGCCAGAAACAGCAGAGATACAGTCATCCTGCTCCATGCAAGGCGGATTGTACGGAGTTGAAGAGGAGATATACTGCCTGAACTACTTCGGAGTGCGCCTGGGACGCCTGACCCACAGTCTCATGCCCTCGCTTTGCCTGGCTTGCACCCTGATCTGCGACGAAGAGGACCTGGACTACGCGCGTTGCCGTGAACGTTGTGCCCGCGCCTGCGGGCTGGAGAACGGGGGGACTTCGGTCGTGGCCCGCGTCGGCTCTTCCCCCTTGGCCTTGACCGGAAGCCGTTAGGAAAAACTCCTTTTCGTGCGGGCCACTCAAGAAACGTCGGATGCAAGGTGCAGGAATGCGGCTTTACAGTCGGGGGAAAAGCGTTAGACTTTCTCGATGAACGCGCCGCTCATCCTGCTTGATTTCGACGGCACCATCGTCGACTCCCTGCCCTCCATCGTCCACGCCACGCAACGGACCTTTGTCGAACGCGGCCTGGCCGCGCCGGAACGCGAGGACGTGCGCCTAGCCCTGCACGACGGCCGAGGACTGGAGTTCTACCTTTCGCGGCTCGCCCCCGGCCTTTCCCCGGAAGAACCCGAGATGGAGGATTTCATCACGCACTGGCGGGACATCTATGCGCGCGAGGCCCACGGCCTGACCCGGCCCTTTCCCGGGGCACGCGAGGCGCTCGAAAGCCTTCACGCCAGGGGAGCGGTCCTGGCCGTGGTCAGCAACAAGAACGAACCGGCGCTGATCGAGGCGTTGGCGCGCATGGGACTGGACGATCTGTTCGCGGCCGTGGCAGGACAGACCCCCGACCGTCCCAAAAAACCCGACCCCGCGCCTTTTGTCCAGACCATAGCGCCGCTGGTGCAAGATTTCGATCCCGGCCGGGTGCTCATGGTGGGCGACAGCGAGGCCGACCTGCTCTTTGGCCGGGCCATCGGAGCTCGGGCCTGCTTCGCGGCTTACGGTTACGGCGATCCCAAAGTCTGCGCCGCGCTGGCCGACACCGTGGTTGACGACGTCACGGGCATCCCCATGCCCTAGAAACAGCTATCGAGTGACGTAATACCAACCCTGCGTGTGGCAGTTCCGTGGAGAATTGCTCCGCGCCTCGACTACCTTCCCTCCGGCCTGCTCAATGGTCCGTACGACCACGTCCATGGGCAGGGCGTGCATCTCCATGACTGGCCGATCCGCTTCCGACCCAGCCTTGGCTCTGTTTTCCCGAGTCTCGGACGATGGCTCGATCGCGGCCTCGACGACCACCGGAGTGCATCCGCCGTCGGGCAGCGGCTTCTCGTTGAAGTCTACAACCTCAATCACCGCCAAAAAACGACCGCATGTCGCCGGCGATCTGAGGGGTATGTCGATGTCCGCTTCCTGCCCCGGCAGGAGTTCGCCAGGAATGGTTTGGCTGCAGTGAAACGGGTGCAGCACCTGACCGTCCGGCGTGCACCAATGGACAACGACGCGCATGGGCAGCGGAGGTTCAACGGTCTTGCCCCAAACATGATCGCCCGTGTTCTTGACGCGCACTGAGATCGCCGCCCGACCGCCTTCTTCCATGGACACGAATGGGGCGGACACCCGCACTTCGGCCTTCAGCCCCGTGTTTGGAAATTCAAACCGGTGCAATTTGCATGGAGCCTGGAACGCGAGCAATCCACCGGGAGCCAGCACGCGCACGAACTCTCGAACATAGCCCAGACTCACGCGCGGGTGTATGTGTTGCAAGACGTGTTCGGTGTAAATCAAATCGAATGTTCCGCTCTTGAAGCGACGCAAATCGGGAAAATCGTTGAGCACGTACGTGCACTTGGCGCCGTGCCTGTTGAACCTGCGCGCCTGGTCGATCATGGATTGGGCGATGTCCACCCCGACGCAACGCTCGAAGAGAGAAGCCAGGGACTGCGTCAACCGTCCGACGCCGCATCCGAAGTCAAGGGCTAGGCGACGGCTACGCGGCAGGCCATTGGCGTCCATCCACTTCTCAAGCAAAGCCACTTTTCTTCGCCCTGTGGCGAAGAACTCGTCCGGCTCCCATTTATTATTGAACTTTTCGGGAACGGTCGCGATCGCCCACAAGGGATCTTCGCGGCCAAACTTTTCCCAATTCCGCTGCAACGTCTGCAAATACATGGCTGATCCCTTTGTCATTTTTTGCCAAGCCCATGAGTTCGGCCAGATTCAGCAGAAATCGTGCCAGCATTCAAACTGAACGCGCTCTCCTCCCCTTGACCACCCTGCGGGCATGGACTATTTGAACAAATGACGAAGCGACGCCGCCTTCACCGGGCGGCGTGGTCTTTTTTTGTTTTTCACGCGCCGTATGCGCCACATCACCCAGGACAGAGGTTTGACGGACATGGATCGGATTCCCATCACTCCCGAAGGATTCCGCCAGCTCGAAGAAGAACTGGCGAAGCTGAAGAAGGAAAGGCCCGAGGTCATCCAGGCCATCAAGGAGGCCCGCGAGGAGGGCGACCTGAAGGAGAACGCGGGATACGACGCCGCCCGCGAGCGCCAAGGCATGCTTGAGGCGCGCATCAACTACATCGAATCGCGCATGGCCCGCTTCGAGATCATCGACCTGAAGACGCTCTCGGGCGACAAGATCATGTTCGGAGCCACGGTGGAGATCGAGGACTCGGACTCCGGCGAGGTGAAGATATACACCCTGCTCGGCCCGGACGAGGCCAACCCGTCCAAGGGTTCCATCTCCGTGCTCTCGCCTGTGGCCCGCGCCATGCTGGGCAAGGAGGAAGGCGACGAAATCGTCGTGGACGCCCCGCGCGGCCGCATCCAGTATGAGATCATTTCCGTGTCCTACAACGGCCGTGGCGCCTGCTAGACACGGTCCCCCCCGCGCGGCATAAAGACCATTCAGGGCGCGGCATCCGACGTGGACGCCGCGCCCTTCCCGCAGGGAGCGGGGTTATCCTGCCCTTGACGCGCGCCAACCGCGCGTCAGATATTGACCGGTCCTGCGAAAACGCCTGGGCAAGCCGAACGGCGACCCCGCCCGCTCCCCGCTCCGGCGCACTCGCCGATCATGACGTGACTGGCAGGCGATCCGAAGGCGGTGTAGATGTTCATACCCATTTTCACAGCCGTCATGAGTTCCCTGGCGCTGTACGTGTGCCTGCGGCTGATCGTGCCGCTGCCGATCAGCCTGGGCAAGCGGCTGCTCGTCTGCGCGGCCGTGGTGCTCGTGGCCAACAGGTTCATCGTGCAGCGCCAGTTCGGACTGGTTCTGCCGGACGGCGTCTTCCTCGTCGCGGCCTGGCTGCACGCCGCGGTCGTCCTGGCCTTCGCCCTGGCGCTGGCCACGGACATCGCGGGGCTCATCCTGCGCATCGCGGGCGTCAGGCTGCCGTCCCTTGCGCGTTGCGCCGTGCTGCTCGCGGCCAGTCTCGCGCTCGCCGCCGTTGGCGTGCATCAGGCCGTGCGCGTGCCGCCGGTGGTGGAAGTCACGCTTCGGTTTCCCAACCTGCCGCCCGCGCTTGAGGGATTTCGCATCGCGCACTTGGCCGACCTGCACATCGGCCCGCTCTTCGGGCGCGAATGGGTCGATCAGGTGGTCGATCGCACGCTGGCCGCGCGGCCGGATCTGATCGCCCTCTCGGGCGACGTGATCGACGCCCCGCCCGCCGTCGTGCGCGGCGACGTAGAGCCGCTCGCACGCCTTGCCGCGCCTTACGGCGTCCACGTGGTGGCGGGCAACCACGAATACATCCACGGCGTGGACCTGTGGCTGGAAATCTTCGAGCGGCTCGGGCTGAACGTGCTCTACAATCGCCATACGGTCATCGACGTTGACGACGCGCGCATGACCGTGGCCGGGTTGGCGGACCGCTTCGGGCTCGGCAGTTGGCAGGGCGAGGCCCCTGACCTGGACAAGGCGCTCGATGGCGCGCCGCGAAAAGACGCGGACGGATTCAGGCTTTTGCTCGCGCACCAGCCGTATGACGCCAAGGACGCGCCGATCCACGACATCGACCTGCAGCTTTCCGGCCACACGCACGGCGGGCAGATCCTGCCCTTGCAATCCATCTCGGCGCGGTTCCACGGCGGCTACGTCAGCGGGTATTACACCGTCGAGACCATGCGACTGCACGTCTCCAACGGCACGGGGCTCTGGGCGGGCTTTCCGGTGCGGCTCGGCGTGCCGTCCGAAATCACGCTCATCACCCTCTCGCGCTGCGAGGACGTCCTCCTCGCGCACTGCGAATAAGCCCGAAGCCCCCCGCGCACGGCGCGCGACAAACGCGCTTCGCCTTGTCGAGGCATCTGCTGGCGCATGAAAGCCGCCAGATCGGCCTTCTCCTGCTCCGTGAGCTTCGTCTCCATCATCAGGTTGAAGAACTCCACGGTGTCCTCAAGGGTCAGGAGCCTTCCGTCGTGCAGGTACGGCGGTGAGCCCTTGATACCGCCCCGGCTCCAAAATTCTATACGACAGAACCATTCTGTTGACTACTCGTTGCGCAGAGAATATAAGTGCAAACGCCTTTTGGGGCGAGCAAGAGCCAACAATGTTCTATTTCAGAGAATACGGTGTATCAGCGGCGTGCCGCACCGCATCCGGGCATCCGCCGGTCAACACGGTGTTGACCGGTATCGACAAACCTGAAAAAGGAGAGGGCGCCATGTTTACCTCGAATCGGAACGGCACGGACGCCGCGCACGGCAGGAGACGCCACGGCAGCGGGCAGGCCATGAGCACCGGCGACTTCATCCGCGAAGCGTTCGAGCAGGTGCGGCGAGAGCACGTGCCGGACGGCCATCTGCTCATGGAGCACCTGAAGGACGAAGAATATTCCACCGAAGACGCGATGGGCGTGACCTTCGGCAACCGTGGCACGCTGCAGCGCCTCTACGACCAAGGCAAGGTCAAGCCGGAGAGCGACGCCCTCTTTCGCGAGGCCCTGGGCCTGCCGCCGCGCGCCCAACCGACCGCCGCTTCGGCGGCTGGCTCCGCCCTGGCCCGCGCCCCCGGCGCCGCCGCGCACGAGGCCCGCCGCCTGCACGAGAAGCAAAGCGCCGCACCATCGCAGTCCGTCGCGCCTGCCGCCCCTTCCTCTCGCAGACAGGCCCCTGGCGTTGCTGCCGCCATTGACCGCACGGCCGACGGCATCGGCACGGCCGCCCGCCGCGCCTGGGACACGGTCACGGGCAACGAAGACCTGCACGAAGGCGCGGCCAAGGGCTTCAAGATGGCGGGAAAGGTTGCAGTGTATGCGGGGGGCAGAATCGCCGAGGATGTTCTGACTGCTACCGCGATGGGTAGAGCCAGCAAAATCGCGAGAACGGTTCCTCAGATTGGCGGGATGGCTAGAGCAGGAATAGATGCTATTGCCTCAAACAAGAAATACCTCGACGTATACGACGATTTCAACAATCTTCCAGGAGAGATGCGCGAACTCGGCAGTGACTTGGCACGGATCGGCAAAAGAACGAGAAATCGACGCTGACACACCAGGAGGAGGGGGCGCGCCCCCTCCTCCTTCCAGAGAAGATGTATGAATGCAAGGGGGCTTCATGGGAAAGGAAATGACTTCGTATATCATCCTGAATTATGTTGCTTTTACGTCATTCATAGTTGAAACAATTCTGATTGTTTACCTCAAGGTAGCCAGGAATTCACCGCGCGTTGGACTGAAATATCTTGATTTCTTTATATCAAAGAGCATCCCAACGATAGTGCTCACACGATCACTGTTCTTCATAGCAGCGATTTTCCTGTTCTGGACAAGGAGCTATACATACAGACATGCAACATCAATCTCATCTGCATATCTAGTTCTTTTCCTCGTGCATTGCTGCTGGGCATATGCCTATCTCAGAGGATATTTCACAAACAAGCTGGATGACAGACAATAATTATAGATACTCATGTTCCATGATGTTTACGTAGTCTGTCACCTGCTGTGCAAAGCATTCTGCTTCGCGTTCTCGACAAGATCTCCCGCGCAACGAGCAAAAGGCGCGAACAACACGGTAAATCGTATCATGCGCCCGGTGCGCAGCAGCCAGCGCCCTTCCCGCCTGCTCGTTCCCGTTGTTCCCGCGCTACGGCGGGTTCCAGAAGGATGGGCGACGCGGGCGCAGCCCCGGCCATGAGTTCCTGGCGCATCAGGTCCATGAAGGCGGCCAGCGGCGGGGAAAGCCATTTGTCCCGGTGGTGCAGCATGAGCACCGCCGTCTCCAGGACCGGCCCAGCCCACGGCAGCAGGGCCAGACGGCCGGCGGCCACGTCGTCCCGCACGGCCAGGGCCGGCAGGATGCTCACCCCCAGCCCGCCTGCCAGGCAACCGCGCAGGGCCGCGGCGCTGGAGAATTCCAGGCTGGCCGCCGGATGCACCCCGGCTTCGGCCAGCAGTTGCTCGAAGGGCTTGCGATAGGCGCAATCCGCCGAGGAAAGCACCAGGGTTTCGTCGGCCAAGGCATCCACCGTGCACGGACCGCCCAGCGCCAGCCGATGCCCTGCCCCGGCCACCAGCACCAGGGGCTCCACACCCAGGGCTTCCACCACCATATCCCCGGCCCGGACGCTGTCGGCCATGAGAAAGGCCAAGTCCGTCACGCCCTGGCGCAGATCCTTCTCCAATCCGTCCACGGTGCAGGAAGTGAAGCGCAGTTGCAGGTGCGGAAACCGCTCCCGATACCGGCGGATCAACCCGCCCATGCGCCAGGCGCAGAGCGACTCCGGCACCCGGATGGTCAAGGCCCCGCGTGCCTCGGAGGCCCCGGCCACCCAGGCCCGGGCCTCGTCTTCCAGGTCCAGGAGCTTGACCGCAAACTGCCGCAGCCTTTCCCCGGCCTCGGTGAGGGCTACCCGTCGGCCCAGGCGCTCGAACAGGCGGACCTGCAATTCGTCCTCCAGGGCGGCGATGCGCGCGGAGACCGTGGACTGCGCCACGTGCACCTCCTGCGCCGCCCGGTGAAAGCTCAGGTGCCGCGCCACGGCCGCGAAGGTTCGCACATCGCGCAGTTCCATCCAGGCCTCCTGTATGCGACCAGAGTGTTCGGAAATCCCGATCGACCCCTTCGGATATATTCGCTGGACCCGATCGTTCGCCATGCATAAACGCAAAAACAGATCAATACAATTCGCCGGATCGGGCCGCAACCGGCTGGCCCGGCGCAAACAGGGAGCGATGCACATGGAGAGACAGGACGTTGAGCAGCGGGCCGCAGCCTTGTTTCGCAGCGGGCTGAACTGTGCGGAGTCGGTGCTGGCGGCGGTGCTGGCAGGCCGGGGGCTGGAGGTCGAAGGCGTCACGCGGCTGGGCACGGCCTTTGGCGCGGGCGCGGGCCGCAGCAAGGTCGAGTTGTGCGGCGCGCTCTCGGGCGGGTTCATCGCCCTGGGCTATCTGCGGGGCCGCCGTAGCGGCGACGAACGATGGGACGACGTGGCGGCCTTGGCCGCCGGGGTGCGCCGCCGCTTCGAAGCCGAGCACGGCTGCACGGCCTGCGGCTCAGTGCTGATGGCGCTCGGCCCGCAGGAAAACATGGACAAGTGCATCCAGCTTTCCGCTGAAACCGCCGGCTACTTCCACGAGGCCCTGGACAACCCCCAGGCCCTGGCGTCCGCGGCCGCCGCCCCCTGCGGCTGCTCCGCCCGGCAGAGCACGCCCGCCGCGCCAGCCGGGGGTCCAGCCACCACCGGCGGATGCGGCGGCGACTAAAGGGGCCAGATGCAAGGTGCACAACAAATCCAAGCCCGACGCGCAGTTCGCCTACGCGCGGGCTTGGATTTTTCGCGGCATGCCCCGGATGGCGCTATCGGGGCGGCCTGCTAAAGCTGGCGCATGAAAGCCACCAGATCAGCCTTCTCCTGCTCCGTGAGCTTCGTCTCCATCATCAGGTTGAAGAACTCCACGGTGTCCTCAAGGGTCAAAAGCCTTCCGTCGTGCAGGTACGGCGGCGAATCCTTGATGCCGCGCAGCGGGAAGGTCTTGATCGGCCCGTCGGCGCTGGCCATGCGGCCGTTGATGAGGCGCGGCGTGTAGAACCGCTCGGCCCGCATGTTGTGCATCAGGTTGTCGGTGTAATACGGCGCGGGGTGACACGGCCCGCACTTGGCCTTGCCGAAGAACAGCTCCTGCCCGCGCAGTTCGGCCTCGGTGCTCCTCCTCGGATCGAGCAGGCCGTCCACGCCCAGCTTGGGCGCGGGCGGGAAGTCCAGAAGCGCCTGGAACTCGGCCATGAAATGGACCTGGCTGCCGCGTTCGAGGATGTTCACGCCCTTCTTGGTCGCGATCACCGGATCGCCGTCGAAATAGGCCGCGCGCTGCTCGAATTCGGTGAAATCCTCGACGCTCTTCAGGGCGCGCTGCGAACCGAACAGCCGCTGGATGTTCACCCCGCGAAGCGTAGGGGTGTCCAGCCGGTGGCGGAACTCCTGGGGCCGGATGTCGCCCACCAGGTGCGTGGCCGCGTTGGTGTGCCCGTTGACGTGGCAGTCGAAACAGGTCACGCCCCGGCTCGGGCGCTCGGAACGCCGGTCCTCGGTCTGGTTGAATTGCTGCTGAGGGAAGGGCGTCACCAGCAGGCGCAGCCCTTCGAGCTGCTTCGGGTTCAGGATGCCGTTGAACAGTTCGTAGAAGTTGTCGATGGTCACCACCTTCCCGCGCGAGACGTCGCCGAGGTCCGGCCTGGTGGTGAGGAAGATGGGAGCCGGGAATTCCGGCAGAAGATGGTCCGGCAGGTCGAAATCGAGATCGAAGCGGGTCAGGTCGCGGGCTTCCTGCTTCTTGATCTCGTCGATGTGGAACTTGGGGAAGAGCATGCCGCCCTCGGGATGGTTGGGATGCGGCAGGGGATAGAACCCGGCGGGGAACAGATCCTTCTCGCGGATCTCGTCGGGGTCCATCGCGGCCAGCGCCTCCCAGGTCATGCCGCGCGGCAGCTTCACCCGCACCCCGCCCTGGACGGGCTTGCCGCCGGACATGGTCAACCCCTGGACCGGCCGGTCGGACAGGTCGTAGCGCTGACTCAGCAGATCGGCCTGCCGTTTCATCACCCCGGCTTTGGCCGCCTTCATGCGCGCCATGGCGGACGCGAAGTCTTCCGTGATCACGACCGGCGAATAGCTCGACGGCCGTTCCTCGGCCATTACGGCCGCGCCTGCCCCCAGAACGCCGATCAGGAGAGCGGCCAGGGCCGCCAGCAGCAGACGGATTGGTCGTGGCGCATCGGTTCTCATGTCAAGGCCTCCTTTGTGGACGTATCGGTGCACGCCGCTTTTCGCGGCGCTGGACGACATCGGCTGAACAGGGCGGGAGGAGGCAGCGTGCGCGCAGACCCATCACGGGCGAGCGGGCGGAAGAAGAGCAGAGCCCGGTTCAAAACTGAAAGCAGGATTTCACGTCAACCAGAAATGCTCCAACATTTTCAAGGCAGTGAGAAAAATTTATGAACGAGCTTCAACGCCTTGTCCGTCAATCGTTCCGTGTTGATGCGTCGCGCCAGCGCGGCAAAAGCATCCTGATAGATGGCAGGCGATGAAAATTTTTCTCTGTATAACCTGCCACGGGCAAGGGAAAATGCAAGAGAAAAATTGGAAAGTGCGACTCAAAAATCCGGCGTCGCTCCGCCACAGGGTGTCTTCGGGCCGATCTGCGCAACCAGTGCACCTCCAAAGCTCCGCGCAGCAGAGATATTGCCCACCCGCCATTCATGCCCGCAGGTCCGGGGCAGACGGCGGCCACGGCAGGAACCGCGCAGACGGCAAAAAGAAAGAGCCAGCCCCGAAAGGCTGGCTCGAAAGTTGGCGTCCCCAAGGGGGTTTGAACCCCTGTTCCCGGCGTGAGAGGCCGGTGTCCTAGGCCACTAGACGATGGGGACGCATGGCGGCGCTCGCGCACCGGAAGATGGTCCCTAGCGGGTTCATCCCGAGGTGTCAAGAGAAATCCTCTCCGCAGGCCGCGCAAGAAGCGCCAGGGCACCTCGCGCAAAGCGTCCACGGCCAATGCCTGGCGCGGGACGATTTCGCTGGCCCCCAAGGGCGGCGGCGTGGTATGCGGACGGCAATCGGGGCCGCTTGCCCCAAAGCCACCGGAGGTCCGCCATGAGCACGCTGTCCCACATTCCTTCCCTTCGCGCCGTTCTTCCGGCTGCGTGTCTGGCCGCATGCAGGGCCGCAGGCGCGGCTGCGTGTCTGGCCATAATGGCCCTGGCCATGATGCCCCTGGCCGCGCCCGCAAAGGCGGCCGACATCATCCAGGAATGGGGCTCCACCATGCCCCCGGCCGCGCCCGAACTCTCGGCCGTGACCGTGAGCCCCAAGGACACCGCCCTGCTCGTCCTGGACATCGAGGAGCTGACCTGCAACGCCGAGCGCAGGCCGCGCTGCCTGGAATCCGTGCCCGCCATCGCGAGCCTCATGGCCAGGGCGCGCGCCGCTGGCATGCCCGTGCTGCACAGCCTGACCAGCCGGGGCACGCGCGAATCCATCCTGCCCCAGGCCACGCCGCTGCCCGGCGAGCCCGTGGTCGGCTCCAGCGTGGACAAGTTCCGCAACACCGTGCTCGAAGACGAACTCAATGCCAGGGGCGTCACCACGGTCATCGTGACCGGCACGGCCGCGCACGGCGCGGTGCTGCACACGGCCACGGGCGCGGCCCAGCGCGGCATGACCATCATTTTGCCCGTGGACGGCATCTCGGCCGAGACGCCCTACATCGAGCAGGCGGCTGTGTGGCTCCTGCTGGAGGGCCCGGCCACGCGCGGCAAGACGACGCTGACCCGCACCGGGCTGATCGAGATACAGTAGCCCGCGCGCGGCCGCGTCCTCGGCATCGCCGCCAACCGCTTCGCCCCCGGCGACCCGGCCGCGCCAGCTTGACAAACACGGTCACAGACGACATTGACCCGGCATGGTTGCCGTCAAGCACTTCAGCGCCATCGCGGCGATTCTCACTCTTGCGCTGTGCGTCTGGACAGCGGGGATGGGGCTCGATTTTCCGCACCTGAAGCCCGGCCACCACGCAAACGTCACGGTCTCCGCCGCTTTCGGCGACGGATCGTCCGCCCTTCTCTTCGGGCCCGCCGACCCCGCGCCGGGCAAGGACTGCTGCAGCGACGACAGCACCTGCGAGCAGTGCGCCTGCCACTTCCAGTTCCTGGTCCAGGCGGAGCAGGCCGCGACCCTGAGCGGTCCGGGTTCCCTCTTGCCCCCCAGTCCGGCACGCCATTACGAAGAGTTCATCCTGGGTCCGCCCATCCCTCCCCCGCCTCATCTCTCCTAGTGTGACGTCCGCGAAATACGCCGCCGTATTTCGCAAATGACTGCCGCGCCGCGCAGAGCAGCGCCGCCATTCGCAGGACCGCGCCAGCGCGCGTCCGGCGGCTGCCGCCCGGCCCCATGCGCGGAACAACCGGGCAGGCCAAAGCACGCGCATGGCGCACACCGCGATACCGCCACTGGAGACACCATGAAAAAGCAATACCTCATCGTCGCCGCCGGGATACTCCTGTTCGCCTCCGCCTTGGTCTTCACCGGAACCGGCGACACCAAGGCGCTGAACGTCAACGACGTGGCGCCCGATCCCCTCGCCTACACAGGGGTCATCACGGTCACGGGCATCATGGCCGTCGTGTCGCAGGAAGACCCCAGTCTCTTCGGCATCATGGACAAATCGGAGCTGCAATGCACCACCCCAGACTGCAGCAAGTTCTACCTCCCCGTATCGTATCAAGGGAGCACGCCCGCCGTGGGCGACGAGGTCGTCGTCAGCGGCAGGTTCACGCAGGAAGGGCGGGGGGTCATCTTCGTCGCAGAGACGGTCAAGATCCTGAGAAACCACAACATCGGAATGTAGCATGAACATATCGACACTCATCCTGCGCAACGTGACGCACCGAAAAGGGCGCTTCATATTCACCTTGTCCGGCATCTTTCTGGGCATCGCCTCGCTGGTCACCTTCCTGGCCCTGGGCGGCAGCCTGAAAAACGAGATCGAACGGGAGTCCACGGCCCTGGGGGCCAATCTGGTGGTGACGCCCAAGGGATCGTGCGCCTACGAGCAGGTCTCCATCCTCACCGGCGAGCAACTGCCCACGACGATCACCGCCGAGGAAGTCGAGACGCTCAGGGCCATCGAAGGCATGACGGTCCTGCCGTTCTTCACGGCCAAGACCGCCATCCAGAACCGCCCCGTGCCCGTGACCGGGATCGTGGCCGAGGTTACGCGCGCGCACAAGGGCTGGACCATGGAGCGCGGAGAGTACTTCGCCGCGCCGGACGACAAGACGGTCGTCGTCGGCTCGGCCCTGGCCGACCAGTTCGGGCTTCAGCCGGGCGGCGAAGTGACCGTCCGGGGCGAGCGCCTCCTGGTGCGGGGGGTGCTCAAGGAGACCGGCAACAGGGACGACCTGAGCCTGTTCCTCACCCTGCCCACGGCCCAGACCCTCTTCAATGTCGGCGGCAACGTCTCCTACGTCGCGGTCAGGCTCGACGACCTCGCCCGGATGGACGAATACGCCCAGCGCATCCGGGACGCCGTCAACCTGGGCGTGGTCACGGACAAGCAGATGCTCACCTCGGTCCTCTCCATCGTCGGCACGGTGAACGTCACGTTGCAGCTCATCGCGGCGGTCGCGGTGCTCGCCTCGGCCTTCGGGATCATCAATACAATGATGACGGCCGCCTACGAGCGGAAACGGGAGATAGGCATTCTGCAGGCGCTGGGCGCGGGACAGCGGACGATATTCTCCCTCTTCCTGCTGGAGTCGGGCCTCTACGGCCTTTTCGGCGGCGTCCTGGGGCTCGCCGGGGGGCTGCTCCTCTCGGCCTTCGTCGCCCCCCTCGTGTCGCAAAACGCCTTCACCTCCTTCGTCAAAGGCAGCGACGCCGTGTTGATGCCGGACATGACCACGGCCCTCGGCGTCATCCTCTTCTCGGTCGCCATCTCCCTCGCCTCGGGCCTCTACCCGGCGTGGCGGGCGTCAAGACTCTCTCCCGTGGAGGCCATCAGCCATGCATGACGCCATCGTCAGAACGGAAAGCGTGTTCAAGACCTACAACGGCGGCAGCGTGACGACCCACGCCCTGCGGGGGGTGGACATCGCCATCCCGCGCGGCTCCTTCACCTGCATCGTCGGCCCCTCCGGCCACGGCAAGAGCACCCTCATGCACCTCATCGGCGGCCTGGACCGGCCCAGCAAAGGGCGCATCCTCATCGACGGCGCGGACATCACCCGCCTAGGCGGCAGCCGTCTCGCGCGTCTGCGGGCAGAAAAGATCGGCTTCGTCTTCCAGTTCTTCAATCTGATGCCGGGTCTTGGCGCGGGCGAGAACGTGGAGCTCGCCATGATGCTCGCGGGCAGGCCGCAAAAGGAGCACGGAGAGCGGGCGGCGGAACTCTTGTCGCTGGTCGGACTGGCGGACAAGCAACTGGCCAGGCCGTCGGAGCTGTCCGGCGGGCAGCAGCAGCGCGTGGCCATTGCGCGGGCCCTGGCCAACGACCCGCCGCTGCTGCTCATGGACGAGCCCACGGGCAACCTCGACTCCGCGTCAGAGGCGGACGTGCTGGACACCATTCGCAGGCTTCACAAGGAGGGGAAGACCGTCGTCATCGTCACCCACAACAACGACATCGCCCGCGAGGCCGAGTTGGTCATCAGGATCAAGGACGGCCAGGCGATCGGGCAGGAGGCCCTGTAGCCGCCTCCTTTGCCTTTCGCGTCTCAACGCGCTAGGTTGTCCATCTTCACGCCCGCGCGCATTCACGCCGCCGCGCCGTCTCCCAGCGAGGCGGCGCGGCGGCACGCTGGGCTCCAAACGCCTGACCGGAGCACGAACACATGGACGACGCCAAGCGCCGCCAGATACGCCGTCGCATCGAGGAAGCCATCGCCGAGTTGCAGGCGCAGATAAACGGGCTTGAGGACAACGCCAAACCGGTCTCCCTCGACGAGCCCATCGGCCGCCTCTCGCGCATGGACGCTATCGCCAACCAGGCCCTTTCCGGCCGCGTCTTGGCCGAGGCCAAGACGCGGCTGTCCCGGCTGCAGCGCGCCCTGGTGGCCGTGGATTCGCCGGATTTCGGCCTGTGCGACGAATGCGGCGAGGAGATTCCCCTGCCGCGCCTGCTGGCCATGCCCGAGGCCCGGCGGTGCGTGGACTGCGCCGAATAAGCCCCTATGGTTGACCCCGCGGCGCGCGTCCTGTAGGTATCCGCCGCCCACGACATATTCCAAACCCCCTCTTCCCGCATCCGCCGCCCGGCGGAAGACTGGGAAAACGAAACGAACGCGAGCCGGCCCGACCGGCGGATAACGACATGTCAGACAAAGCTCTCGCGGCCCAGCTCAAGCGCGAGGTGGAGCGCCGCCGCACCTTCGGCATCATCAGCCACCCCGACGCGGGCAAAACCACGCTCACGGAAAAGCTCCTGCTGTTCGGCGGCGCGATTCACATGGCGGGCTCCATCAAGGCCAAGAAGGCCGCGCGCCACGCCACCTCCGACTGGATGACCATCGAGAAGGAGCGTGGCATCTCCGTGACCTCCTCGGTCATGAAATTCGAGTACGACGGCTACGAAGTGAACCTGCTCGACACGCCGGGCCACCAGGACTTCTCCGAGGACACCTACCGCGTGCTCACGGCCGTGGACTCGGCCCTGATGGTCATCGACAGCGTGAAGGGCGTGGAGACGCAGACCAAGAAGCTCATGGACGTGTGCCGCATGCGCGACACGCCCATCATGACCTTCATCAACAAGCTGGACCGCGACGGCCGTACGCCTTTCGAACTCCTCGACGACATCGAGCAGAGCCTGAGCATCGAGTGCGCGCCCATGACCTGGCCCATCGGCATGGGCAAGCTTTTCCAAGGTGTGTTCGACCTGCGCAACAACCTGATCCGCTTCTTCGACGCCCAGGGCGGCAAGAGCACGCGGCCCAAGGAGGCCGTGGTCGTGAAGGGCATCGACGACCCCACGCTCGACGAACACCTGGGCGCGCAGGCGGCGGCCGAGTTGCGCACCGAGATCGAACTGCTCGAAGGCGCGGGCTACCCCTTCGACGAGAAGCGCTACCTGTCGGGCGAGCAGACTCCGGTCTTCTTCGGCAGCGCGGTGAACAACTTCGGCGTGCGCGAGCTTCTGGAGGCGTTCTTGCGCCACGCGCCCGCGCCCATGCCCCGCAAGGCCGAAACGCGCGAGGTCTCGCCCCTGGAGGAGCAGTTCTCCGGCGTGGTCTTCAAGATCCAGGCGAACATGGACCCCGCGCACCGCGACCGCATCGCCTTCCTGCGCGTCTGCTCGGGCCGCTTCAACCGGGGCATGAAGGCCCGTCACCAGCGCACCGGCAAGGACATGCTGCTGCACAACGCCATCATCTTCATGGCCCAGGACCGCGCGGGCGTGGAAGAGGCCTGGCCGGGCGACATCATCGGCATCCCCAACCACGGGGCGCTGCGCATCGGCGACACCCTGTGCGGCAAGGAGCCGCTGCGCTTCCTGGGCATCCCGCATTTCGCGCCGGAAAACTTCCGCCGCGTGGTCCTGAAGAACCCCTTCAAGGCCAAGCAACTCGACAAGGGCCTCTCGCAACTCACCGAGGAAGGCGCGATCCAGCTCTTTCGCCCTGCCTCGGGCCGCGACCTGGTGCTCGGCGCGGTGGGCGTGCTCCAGTTCGACGTCATCGCCGCGCGGCTGGCCGCCGAATACGACGTGGACGTTCTGCTCGAACCCATGGGCATCGCGGCCGTGCGCTGGATCGACAGCGACGACAAGGACGCCTTCGCGCGCCTGGAGCGGGAGTACGCCTCGTCCATGGTCACGGACGCGGACGGGCATCCGGCCATGACCTTCGCCAGCGAATGGCGGCTGGAAAAAGCCGTGGAGGACTGGCCGCAGGTGCGCTTCCTGACGGCGCGCGAGGTCTGAAGGACGCTATGCCTTTTCGAGGGGGAAGCCGAGGCGCACCGTGGCGCCGGGCGTGTTGACGAAGGTCACGTTCCCGTCGAGTTGCCGGGCGAGTCCGGTTATGAGTTGGATACCGAGCGTGCGGCCCGAAGGCAGGTCGATGCCCGGCGGAAATCCGGGGCCGTCGTCGCGCACCTCGATCACCGCCCCCTCGGCGGTCTCCTCAGCGAAGATATCTATGCGCCCGGCCTCGCGTCCGGCCATGCCGTGCTTAAGGGCGTTGGTCACGGCCTCGTTGACGATCAGTCCGAGCGGCACGGCCTTCTCCACGTCGAGACCGAGGGCCGGAACGCGCACTTCGTGGGCCACGGAGCATTGGCCCGCGAACCCGCGCACCAGCCGCACCAGAAGCTTTTCCAGGTAATCTCCCAGGTTGATGCTCGCGAGGTTGGGCGAACGATAGATCTGCTCGTGCACCAGGGCCATGGTGCTGATCCTGGCGGCGCTCTCGCGCAGCGCCTCCATGCCCGCGCACTCGCGCAACTCGTTCATCTGGAGATGCAAGAGGCTTGAGACCACTTGCAAGTTGTTCTTGACCCGGTGGTGGATTTCCTTGAGCAGGGTCTCCTTCTCGCGCAGCGACAGGTGCAGCTTGTCCTCGGCGGCCTTGCGTTCGGTGATGTCGCGGGCCACGAGCACGCATTGCCGCTCACCGGCCACGAGCATGGAACTTGCGCTGACCTCCACGGGAAAGCGCTCGCCCGCGGCGGTGGTGAAGACCGTTTCCAAGCGACGGTCGGCTGGCGCCTCCCCGGCCAGACAGGTCGCCATGTCCAGTTCCGAGAAGTCCGAGAGCCGCATGCGCCGAAGCCCGGCCTGGGTGCGTCCCAGCCGCGCCAGGGCGCTGACGTTGGCGTCCTCGATGCGGCCGTCCTCGCCGTCCACGAGGAATATGAGGTCGCTTGCGCGGTCGAGGAGCGCCCGGAAACGCTCCAGTTCCACCAGCCTTTTCTTGAGTTCCGGAAAATAGCTCTTCTGGAACGAGCGCTCGCCAAGCCCAATCAGCCGCAGCCGCTGCTCGTCGATACCGTTTTCGGCCGGAAGCGGCTCCCTGGAGCCAAAGCCCCATTCGGCGTAGCCGGTCTTGGAGCTAGAGCGCCTGCGCATACAGCCGCCTCAGGTCGTCCTCGCCCGCGCTCTTGGGGTTCGTCAGCAGGCAGGGGTCGCGGGCGGCATTTCGCGCCAGCCCGGCCAGATCGTTCTCGTCCACGCCGAGTTGCCCGAGCGTGCTCGTTATGCCCGCCGCGTTCTTGAGCCGCACTAGGCCATCGAAAAGCGCACGCCGCGTCTGCGTGTCGGAAAGCCCGGCCTCGTCGACGCCCAGAGCCGTCGCGACGTCGCGGTAGCGCTTAGGGCATGCATCGAAGTTGTAGTCGGCCACGTACGGCAGGAGCAGCGCGTTGACCTCGCCGTGCGGCAGGTCCAAAAGACCACCCAGGCTGTGGGCCATGGCGTGTACCGCGCCCAGGATGGCGTTGGAAAAGGCCAGCCCGGCCTCAAGGCTCGCCAGGAGCATCTGCGAACGGGCCTCGATGTCGCCGGGCGAGCGGATGGCCGACAGCAGGTTCCCGGCGATGCGACGGATGGCCGAAAGGGCGAACTGGTCCGTGATGGCGAAATGGGCGTTGGAGACGTAGGCTTCCACGGCGTGCGTCAGGGCGTCGAGCCCGGTGCAGGCCGTGAGGTGCGCGTCCATGGTCGTGGTCAGCACCGGGTCGATGAGCGCCACGTCCGGGATCATGGTCTTGCTGACGATGGCGATCTTCACCGATCGCCCGGTGTCGGTGATGATGGAGAATTGCGAGACCTCGGCCGCGCTGCCCGAGGTGGTGGGCAGACAGATCAGGGGCGGACCGGGCTCGGGCACATTGTCCACTCCCTCGAAGGAGAGGACGTGCGCGCCGTTGGCCTGGGCCACGCCGATGGCCTTGGCGCAGTCCATGGGGCTGCCGCCGCCCACGGCCACGATGGCCTCGCAGCCCTCCGCGGCATAAATATCCGCACCGCGCATGACCTCATGGTCGCGCGGGTTGGGCGAGACGTCGGCGAAGAGCACCGGAGTCACGCCCGCGGCGCGCAGGCTCTCGGCCACCTGTTCCGTCCATCCGGCCTCCATCACGCCGGGATCGGAGACGAGCAGCACGCGGCTCGCATGGAAATTTCTGGCGTAACGGGCCGTAAGCGCGGATGCGCCGGGTCCGAAGACGAACTCGGGCGCGATGAACTTGCGAAGCTCTGTCAGGCGCGGCTCGGGCATGGCGAATCATCCTTGACTTTTTCATACGATACGCAAGCGCCAAGGGCCAGCAATTATTATCCGGAGCGCAAAGCACCTTCCCGGGCCCTTGCAAGGCGCGACGATCCGAAATTTTCACGCCGACGTGCCGGATGTTTTTTTCAACCGCCCGGAACGAATTATTTTACAAGCGCCTGAAAGTATTTTAATGGGTTGTGGCAGGGAGAGGGGACGACGCAAAGACGCGGCCGCGCGACACGGTCCGGCCTGCTCAGGTCTTTCGTCGTATTCGCCATTCATGAAAAAACTCGTTCACGTTGCAATCGCCCTCGGGACGCGTCCCGAGGCGGTCAAGCTCGCGCCGGTCGTTCACGAACTGAGGGACCGCGGCGACCTTTTCCGCCTCACGGTCATATCCACGGCCCAGCATCGCCAGATGCTCGACCAGGTGCTTGCGCTCTTCGCCATCGAGCCGGACCTGGACCTCGACGTCATGCGGCCCGACCAGGGACTGGCGGGGCTCACCTCGCGCGCGCTGTTGGGCATGGAAACGGCCCTTGCCGAGGTACGGCCCGACGTGCTCGTGGTCCAGGGCGACACGACCACGGTCTTCGCCGCCTCGCTGGCCGCCTTCTATGCCCGCGTCCCCGTGGCCCACGTGGAGGCCGGCCTTCGCAGCCGCGACATGGCCAACCCATACCCCGAGGAAGCCAACCGCCGCCTAGCCGGGGTCCTGAGCAGCCTGCACTTCGCTCCCACGAAAGGCGCGCGCGACAACCTGCTCGCCGAGGGCGTGGACCGTGCCCGCACCGCCGTCACCGGCAACACCGTGGTCGACGCCCTGCGCCTGCTCGACGCCTCCGGCCGCGCGGCCAGCGCGCCGCTGCCCTTTGACGAGACCCTGCTCGCGGGCCGCACGCCGATCCTGGTCACCACGCACCGCCGCGAGTCGTTCGGCCGGGAGATGGAGAACGTCTTCCTCGCCCTGCGCGACATCGCAACGGCCAGACCCGACACGCTGCTCGTCTATCCCGTGCACCTGAACCCCAACGTACGCGGCCCGGCCCACGCCATCCTCGGCGACGTGCCGGGCGTGGTCCTGTGCGACCCGCTGGACTACGGCGCGTTCGTCAGGCTCATGCGGCAAAGCCGCCTGATCCTCACCGACTCGGGCGGCGTGCAGGAAGAGGCCCCGACCTTCGGACGCCCGGTCCTGGTTTTGCGCTCGGTCACCGAGCGGCCCGAGGCATCCAGGCAGGGTCTGGCTCTGCTCGTGGGCACCGATCGCACGCGCATCGTGCGCGAAACCCTGCGCCTTTTGGACGACGAGACGGCTTATGCGGCCATGAGCAGGGCCAAGAACCCCTATGGCGACGGCCAGGCCGCGCGCCGCATCATCACGGGCCTTGCGCGCTTCGCGACTGGCGCGACCCCGCTCCTCGAACCCCACGACGAATTCGACCCCGGATCTTCGCACGATGTTTGAAGACATTCTCATCTATTTCCTGATCTTCGCCAAATACGCGCTCGTCGCCTTGAGCATCATCTTCATCATCAGCGGTTTCGACGAGCTCTTCATCGATTTCGTGTACGCCGCGCGGCTCGTCTACCGCCGCGCCTTCGTCTATTCGAAGCACAAACGCCTGACCGAAGAGCAGCTACTGGCCAAGCCGGAGCAGCCCATCGCGATCATGATCCCCTGCTGGGACGAGTCCGCCGTGATCCGGCGCATGCTCAGCAACACCATACGAACGCTCAACTATTCGAACTATCACATCTTCGTTGGCACCTACCCGAACGACCAGGCCACGCAGCGCGAGGTGGAACTCGCCCGCGAGGAGTTCGGCAAGGTCTCGCGCATCGTCTGCCCCAAGGACGGGCCGACCAACAAGGCAGACTGCCTGAACTGGGTCTACGAGGGCATCAAGCTCTACGAAAAGGAGCACGACATCCGCTTCGAAGTCTTCGTCATGGAGGACTCGGAGGACATCATCCACCCCCTGACGCTTCGGCTCTTCAACTACCTCATCCCGCGCATGGACATGGTCCAGCTTCCGGTCTTCCCCATGCCCACGCCGTGGTACAAATTCACGGCCGGCCACTACCTGGACGAATTCGCCGAGAACCACGCCCGCGACATGACCGTGCGCGAGATACTGTCCGGGGCCATCCCCTCGGCGGGCGTGGGCACCGGCTACAGCCGCCTGGCCCTGGACTCACTGGCCACGGACAATCAGCACCAGCTTTTCAACGTGGACTCGTTGACCGAGGACTACGACATCGGCATGCGGCTACAGAAGTACGACCTCAAGCAGGTCTTCGTGCGTCACGCCATCGAGCGCAAAAGTTCGACCAAAAGCTGGCTGACCGGCAAGACCCGCACCCGCACGGTGCGCGAATACATCGTCATCCGCGAATTCTTTCCCCAAACCTTCAGCACGGCGGTGCGCCAAAAAAGCCGCTGGGTGCTCGGCATCGCCCTGCAGGGCTGGGCCAGGCTCGGCTGGAAAGGGTCGATCTGGACCCGCTACATGCTCTTTCGCGACAGAAAGGCCCTGCTCACGAACCTCATCAGCATGAGCGCCAACGTCCTGGCCGTGCCCTTGATCCTCATGTGGGCCTACCAGGAGATGAACCCCGACGCCTACCGCTATCCACCCCTGGTCCAGAAGGATTCCTGGGTCTGGTACATGATCCTCATGAACATGGGCTTTTTGCTGTGGCGCGTGCTCATGCGCATGTCCTTCGTCAACCGCGCCTACGGACCGTTCAACGCCCTCTTCGCCCTGCCCCACCTCGTCTGGGGCAACGTCATCAATTTCTTCGCCACGGTCCGCGCCATCCGGCTCTACGTCCGCTACCTGATCACGGGCAAGATCGTGGCCTGGGACAAGACCGCCCACGTCTTCCCCTCGGAAGAGGAACTCACGGCCTACCGCCGCAAGCTCGGCGACCTCCTGCTCGACAAGCGCTTCGTCAGCGTCGGCCAGCTCGACAAGGCGCTGGAGGAGCAACGGCGCACGGGCAAGCCCCTGGGCCGGGCTCTTCTGGACCTTGGCTTCGTGAGCGAGGACGAGTTGTTGCAAGTACTCGGACAGCAGCTTCGCATCGACACCAGGGAGATCGATCCCTACGCCGTTCCCTTGGACGTGGTCGCGCTGCTCCCGCGCGACCTGGCCGAGATGCACCACGTTTTTCCCGTGGCCGTACGCGAGGACGGCGCGCTGGAACTGGCCGTGGAGCGGCCCTTGCCCATGGAAGTCGTGCAGGGGATAGAAGAGACCATCAGCCGTCCCCTGGCGCAGTGCCTGGCCGCGAAAAGCGACCTCAGCTTCGCCATCAGCCGGGGATACGAACGGCTCAACGCCAAGGTGCCGCCACAATGCCCCTGGACGGGCCGCGAAGCCCTGAAAAGGAATCTTTGCACCGAGAATCAACTTGCAGAGGCCCTGCGCCTGCAACGCCGCGCCTATGCCCGCCTGGGCGACGTGCTGGTCTCCAGGGGCGCCCTTGGCTACCAGGATCTGCTTGCGGCCGAGGACGAATATTTCGCCAAGTCCAACGGCCACCGCTTCGGCGAATTCCTGGTCCATACCGGCCGCATCGGCCAGGAACAGCTCGACGAGGCCCTGAAAGCGCAACGCGAAAGCCAGTTGAAACTCGGACAAGCGCTCGTCACGGCCTGCGAGCTCACCCCCGAGGAGGTCCGGGAACTGCTCGCCTTCAGGAAAGACCAACCCTGCGAAATCGCATGACGAAAAATCGCGCGTTCCCTTACCCCGCCGTTCTTGTCCTCTTCGCGCTTCTTGCCGTGGCCTTCGCCTCGGACTGCCTCGCCCAGTCCCGGACCGGACCGGAGCAGGAGCAGCGTGAGCCGGGCCTTTTGCGCCGCGAATACCTGCACTTCAAGGCCTATCCGCACCTGGACATGGCCGGACGCATGGTTGAGCAGGGCAGGCGGGCCGAGGCCGTGAAGGAACTCGATACCTACTTGGACCTCGTGCCCGACGATCAGGACGCCCGACTGATGCGGCTTCGCCTTCTGAACGCGCTCGACCGCCACGAGGCAGCAACCGAGGACGCCCGTCGCCTGCTCGGCGCGAATCCCGACCATGCCGAGGCACGCCTGCTGCTGGCCATGTCGCTCGAACGTCTCGGCGATCTGGACGCGGCCAGAAGGGAATACGAGCGGGCCGCGTCCACGCCCGGCCTGGACCGCGACGGGCGCAGGCTGGCTCTATTCTCGGCGGCCGAACTCGGCAGGACCCAAGGCTTGGTCGAGGAATCGGAGCGCAGACTCCTGGCCCTTGTCGAACAGGATCCTGCCGACAAGGAGGCCCTGCGCTCGTTGATCGAGTTGTACCGCGCCATGCACCGTCCCGAACTGGCGCTCACACGCGCCCAAGCCCTCGAACGTCTCGACCCTTCGCCCGAGACGCGAATGGTGGTGGACGACCTGCTCAAGGCAAGTGGCCAGTTCGCAGAGGCCGAGGCGCGCCTTACGGCCAGGCTCAACGCCGACCCTGGCGATCTCTCCGCCCTGCGCGCGTTGAGCGACCTCTTCGTGGTCGCCGGGCAGGACGTGAAGGCGCTTGACGCCATCCGACGCCTCACCCAAGTCGAACCGACTCCCGAAAACCGGGAACGAATGGCGGTTTTGCTGGTCAAGAACCGCGAAGGCCGCGAGGCTGCGTCCATCTATGCCGAACTGGCCGAGCAGGCCGAGCCGGGCGAGACGCGCGGCCGCCTTCTGCTGGCCCAGGGCAATGCGCTTGCGGCAGCGGGGCTTTCCTCCCAGGCCGCGGCTGCCTACCTGCGCGCGGCCGACGAGACCGGCAAGCCGGAACCGCTTCTGGCCGCGGCCCTGTCCCAGCAGCAAGGCGGCGACGTCGTTGCTGCGGCCGCGACCATCGCCAGGGCCGTGGCACTCTCCGACGACGCGTCCGTGCACCTGCAGGCGGGCTACATCCACATCCTCGCGGACCAGCGCGGCCCGGCCATCGACCACTTCCGCTCGGCCATTAGCCTTGGGCTGGCGCCCGAAAGAGAGCAGCAGGCGCGACTGGCCGTTTCCGAGGCGCTGTCCGCCGAGGGCCTTCATGCGCAAGCCCTGGACGAGCTTCGCGCCGCGCGCGCCTTGGGCGCGAACGGCATTCCGCCGCTGGCCGAAGCGCTGCTCCTCGAACGCACGGGCGATATCCCCGGCGCGCTCGCCGAACTGCAAAACGTCCTTTCCCGGCCCGGTCTCTCCCCCGCGCAAGCCGCCCTGGCCCATGAGCACATGGGGCATCTGCTCGTGAAGCAAGGCAGGCAGGCCGAGGCGGCAAAACATTTCATCCTGGCCGCGCGCATCCATCCCGACGACGCCCGGCCGCGCCTGTTCATGGCCGCGACCGCCGCCGTACAAGCGGGCGAGACTGCCATGGCGCGCGATCTTTTCGAGGAATACCTTGACCAGGGCGGCGAGCCGGGCCGCATCTCGTCGGCCTGGGCCAGCCTTGGTCATCTGCGCGCCAGAGAGCGTGACTGGGCAAGCGCGGAAGCTGCCTTCGTGGAGGCCTTGAGCGCGCCCGACCTCGATCCGCGCGCCCGGCCCGGACTGTTGCTCGGCCTCATGGAAACCCGCATCGAGCGCCACGACCACGTGGCCGTGATCGCCACGGGCGAAAGCCTCCTCGCGCTCCCCGACCTTCCGCCCGAAATGGCGGCCCAGGCCTCGCTTCGCGTCGGCCAGGCCCTGGCGAGGCTGGGGCGCGATGAGGAGGCCCTCCAAGCGCTTCGCCGCAGCGTGGTCCTCGATGGCGGCGACCCGAACGCCTGGCGCGGCATCGCCCTCATCACGTACAACCTGCGACGTTTCGACGAGGCCGTGCTTGCCTATTCGCGGGCCCTCGAACAAGAAGACTCGCTCGACGCCCGGCTCGGCCTCGGGCGTTCCCAGGCGGAACTTGGCAGGCCGGGACTGGCCGTGCACCACTATCTTCTGGCAGGGCCGCGCATCGAAACCCTGCCCCGCAACGAACAGCGGCTCTATTGGGCTGAGCTTGGCTTTTTCCTGGACACGGCACTACAGTTCGACCAGGCGGCCGAGGCCTACGGCAAGGCCCTGGCCCTTGGATACGACGACGAGACCGCCTTCCGGCTCGGCCGGGCCTTGCGCTTGGCCGGGCGCATCGATGACGCGGCCGGGCATATCGATCCGCTGGACCCGCTCGATCCGGCCTCCCCTGCCGCGCGGCCAGACCTTGCCCCGCTGGTGCTGGCCGAGAAAGCGGCTCTGGCCGGGGCCAAGGAAATGCACGAGGACGAGGCGCGCTATCTTGAGGAAGCCGTGTCGCGGCAGGCCGATCCGGAACTCTTCCACCGCCTGGCGCGGGCCTACGAGAAGCATCCCAGGCCCCGGCTCGACGAAGCCATCGCGG
This sequence comes from Alkalidesulfovibrio alkalitolerans DSM 16529, assembly GCF_000422245.1. Lineage (NCBI taxonomy): Bacteria > Pseudomonadati > Thermodesulfobacteriota > Desulfovibrionia > Desulfovibrionales > Desulfovibrionaceae > Alkalidesulfovibrio > Alkalidesulfovibrio alkalitolerans. Next base: position 308,844 of record NZ_ATHI01000026.1, on the reverse strand, counting down.
CTTACGGCCGCGCGCTCGAACTGAGCGAGACGCCTCGAAACCACAGCGACATGGGCTACGCGCTGTATCGCGCCGGATATTTCCGCGAGGCGGCCCAGGCCTTCGACTCGGCCCTCATGCTCGAACCCGACTACCTGAACCTGTGGCAGGACGCGGCTTACGCCTGGTACCGCGCCGGGGAGAACGAGACCGCGCTCACGCGCTTCAAGACGGCTATCGACACGGCCCCGAAGAAACCGGTACGTGACGACGCGGAGCGGCTGGAGCTTGAGCGCGACATATACGGTCTGCGCCAGGAAGTGGCCAAACTCGAAAAGACCTTCACGGCCACGGCCTTCATGACCTTTCACAGCGGCGAGAGCGGCGGCGCGGGCACCGGCGGCTCCGAGGTGGTGCGCTCCAACAGCGGCATCGAGGCGGCCTTCATCCCGCCCGTGATCGGTCTGCGCGACGACCGCCTGTTCCAGGTCCTGGCCCGGGTGGTCTGGAACCTGGAAAAGGACTCGCTGAGCATGGACGATCGCTCCATGCAGGGGGCCATCGGCCTGCGTTACAAGCCCCTGCGCGAGTACAACGTCCACCTGGGCGTAGAGCGGCTTTTCAAAATCGGCAGACGCGCCGAGGACAACTGGCTGCTCAGGGTCCTGGGCTCGGTGGCGGACGGGACCGACGTGCGCCTGAAGGAGCCGCTGTACAACTACACCCTGCTCTACGTGGAAGGAGCGCACTATACGGACAAGCCCTCGCGCTCCATGTTCTACGGCGAGGCGCGCCAGGGACTGACCCTGAACCACGACGACCGCTTCTTCTTCCGGCCGCACGTCTTCGCAGCGGCACGAGTCTGGTCGCCCGACCGCGACAAGTCCTCGCTTTACGAGGCCGGGCCGGGCCTCACTTTCTCCTGGCTGTTCAACGAGACGGCCTACTCGGCTCCGCGCTCGTCCGTCGAAGTCACGGCCCAGTATCGCATCGGCCAACTCTACAACCGCCTCGGCTCGGCCAAAAAATCCGATGGGGTCTTCGTGACCACGGTGTTGACCTACTGATGAAAAAGAGCGCCCTCATCCTCGCCCTGGCCCTTGCCCTGGCCGCCTGCGTTCTCCCTGCGGCGGCCCGCGACACGCCAGCCCTGCATGGCACCTTCCTGCAACCCCTGCGCGCCCAGGCCGCATTGCCCGCCGAACACTGGGAACGGCTCTTCGCGGCCCTGGCCGAAGCGGGCGTAAAGAGCGTGGTGGTGCAGTGGACCGTGCACGAGCACACGCCCTTCTACGACTCGAAGGCGCTCGGCCCGGCCGTGTTTCCCCTGGTGCGGATCGTGGCCGACCAGTGCGCACGACGCGGCATGTCCTACCGCCTCGGACTGGTCGAGGATCCCAACTGGTGGAGCATGATCAGGCGCGAGCCCGTGCTACTCAACCTCTCGCTTTTCCGGCTTCGGGAGCGGCATCTCGTAACGGCGCGCGAACTCGCGCCGCTCGTGGCGCACGATCCGGCCTTCGCTGGCTGGTTCATCCCCCAGGAGATCGACGACGCCTCCTTTGCCGAACGCGAAAAGCGCGCCCTTTTGGCCGAACACCTCTCCCTGCTCGGAGCCGAACTCTCGCCCCTCGCGCCAGGCAAGGGCCTGGCCGTCTCGGGCTTTTCCAACGCCTTCGCCGATCCCGCGACCCTGGCCGCCTTCTGGCGCGACCTTTTGCGCGACACGGGCTTCGACCTGCTCCTCTTCCAGGACGGCGTGGGCGCGGGCAAGCTTGGGCCCAAAGACGCCGCGATCTACCTGCGCGCGCTCGGCAAGGGCCTTCAAAACTCCGGGGTCAGGCTCGCGCCGGTGGTGGAGATATTCGAGCAGACCGACGGCCCGCCGCTCAGCGATCGTCCCTTCGCGGCCCGTCCCATCTCCATCGACGACCTCACCGCGCGTCTGGCCATGGACTTCTCGGTCTCGCAGGACGTCTTCGCCTTCTCCATGCCCGAGTACATGTCGCCCACGGCCGGGCCCGAAGCCGCCCGCCTCCACCGCGACTACCTGGACTGGCTGCAACGGCCCTGAATCCAGCCTCCTACAGCGGCCAGACCAGAAGCAGCATGGGCAGGCCCACGGCGATGACCAGGATGTCCGTGGGCAGCCCCATGCGCCAGTAGTCCCCGAAACGAAAACCGCCCGGCCCCAGGATCAAGGTGTTGTTCTGGTGCCCGATGGGCGTGAGAAAGGCGCAGGACGACCCGATGGCCACGGCCATCAGGAAGGAGTCGGCGTTCACGTTCAACTGCGCCGCCGTGCTCAGGGCGATGGGACACATCACGGCCGCCGTGGCCGCGTTGTTCATGAAGTCGGTCATGAGCATGGTCGCGGCCAGGATCACGGCCAGACCGAACACGGCCTGCCCCTTGGCCACGTTTTCAAGCAGGAAGCGGGCGATGAGATCCGCCGCGCCCGTGGAGGCCATGGCCCCGGCCACCGGCAGCATGGCCCCGAGCAGCACGATGACCGGCCAGTCCACGGCCTGGTAGACCGAGCGCAGCGAAACGATGCGCATGGCCATCAGGGCCAGCACACCGGCCGCAAAAGCGATGGCCACCGGCGCCAATCCGAGCGCGGCGGCCGCGATGGCCGCCGCCATGACCAGTGTGGCCCGCACGGCCTGTCCCTTGCCCGGCACATGGACATCGCGTGCGGCAAGCGGCACGCAGCCAAACTCCGAGGCGAAGCTGGACAGGACCTCCGGCGCACCCTGCATGAGCAGCACGTCGCCGCCCTGGATGGGGGTGGAACGCAACCGCCTGATGGAGCGGTGACCCTGGCGGGAGATGGCGAGCAGGTTGATGCCGAAGCGGGTGCGCAACTCCATGTCCCGGGCCGAACGTCCGATGATCATGCCCCCTGGCATGGCCACCATTTCCTGGATGAGTATCTCGCTGTGCTTGGCTTTCTCACCGTTGTCCTTGCCATTGCCGTTCTTTTCCTTGCCGCCTTCCTCCGGTTCGCGCTCCGCAGAAGTATTTCCAGAAACCCGGCTCTCGCCCTCGCCCACGGCTTTTTCCGCCTCATCCCCTTTCGTGTCGGACTGCGTCGCCTCCTCCTCGTCTTTCGCTTCGGCCACCTCCGGCTCCGGAGGAACATTCTCCTCAAGTTTCAGCCCCAGTCCGGAAAGGATGGAAGACAAAGACTTAGGCTCGGACTGGATGACCAGGATGTCTCCATCGCGCAGTATGCGGCCTGGATACGGCGCGGAAAGCCGAAATCCGCCACGCACGAGCCCCACGACCAAGGCGTCGGTCTCGTCCAGCATCCGCTCGACTTCGCGCAGGCTTTTGCCCACGGCCTTGCTGTCCTCGGTGATGCGCACTTCCGTGGTGTAGGCGGCGGTGTCGAAATCGCCAGTGTCGGACTGTTCGCGCGCCGGAACCAGCCGCCAGCCGATAAGGGAGATGAAGACGAGTCCAGCCAGGGTCACGGACGCTCCGACGGGCGAGAAGTCGAACATACCGAAGCCACCAAGCCCTGACTCGTTCCGGAACCCGGAGACGATCAGGTTGGGCGGAGTGCCGATCAGGGTCATGGTGCCGCCGAGGATGGAACCGAAGGCCAGCGGCATGAGCACCTTGCCCGGTGTCAGCCCCTGCCTGGCCGCCAGCTTCACGGCCACGGGCATGAGCAGGGCCATGGCCCCGACGTTGTTCATGAACGCGGAGAGCACGGCGGCAAGGCCCGTCAAGGCGGCGATGCTCACCGTCTGCCCGGAGGAGGACGGCAGGACGCGCCGCGACAATTCGTCCACCGCGCCGGTGATCTGCAGGCCGTGGCTGAGCACGAGCACGCAGACCACGGTGATCACGGCCGGATGCCCGAACCCCTCGAAAGCCTCGGCCCCGGGCACGATCCCCGCGAAGACGCACGCCAAAAGAGCGCCGCCCGCCACCATGTCGTGCCGCCAGCGGCCCCAAATGAACATACCCATGGCAGCCACGAGAATAGCGATGATCGTCATCTGATCGTGGGTCATCTCCGGCCCCCTGCTCCCCGTTCGCGTCGCAATCGGCCCGCAGCGGGCCTTTATAATGAGGATAGCAGGTTCCAACGCCGAGGTACATACGGACGACCGAAGTCGCGGAACGCGCGCGCCCCGAAGAAGGGCCGCCAGTCCGCCCTGCCAAACGTCCTGCCGTCGCGACGGCCAAGGGCGAGAGCGCCCCGGATGGAGAAGACCCGATGGGAAAAATTTGCGCGGATACACGCCCGAAGCACGGCGCAGGACCTCCGACACGCGAAAACGGCACCGCAAAAAAAACGGCCGCCTCGGGATTTCCCCGAAGCAGCCGCTTCATCTGGCTTTTCTGGTGGGCCGTGTTGGGATCGAACCAACGACTCTCTGCTTAAAAGGCAGATACTCTACCGCTGAGTTAACGGCCCATGGAAAAGGAACAGCCTTCTACCCGCCGTACTCCCGCCTGTCAAGCCGCGCCCGGTTCATCGGGACACCCGGCCAGCAGCCTGCCGAACGCGGCCGCCCTGGCCATGGCCTCGGCGTCGGCCGCGAGCGCCCCCGGCTCCCACGGCGCGAACGGGATCAGGCAGGATTCGAAACAGCACTCCACCATGTCGGCCGGAACCCGCAACTGGCGCTCGACAAGGTCGAGATTGTCCTCGATGGGTCCGCCCGCAACGGCCAAAAGCGCCAGGGTCTTGCGCGCAAGCGGCGTCCTGATCCCGTCGGGCGTGAACTTGAAGAGCGAATACATGCGGTCGATGAACATCTTGAGCTGCGCGGTGTAGCTCATCCAGAAAACAGGCGTGCAAAGCACGATGACGTCGTGGGCGGGCAGTCCGGCCACGGCCCGGCCGAGTTCGTCGCCCAGCGCGCAGGCGTATTCCCGGCTCTCCTGGCACTTGTGGCAGCCGATGCAGCCCGGCGCGCGAAAGTCGAGCTTCACGGCCTCGATCTCGGCCACCTCGGCCCCGCAGGCGCGCGCCGCGTCCATGGCCGCGCGGGCCGCGGCGCGGGTGTTGCCCTGCAAGCGCGGGCTGCCGTGGATGAAGACGATGCGTTTGCCGCTCATGCGCATTCCTTTATAATGATGCGGGTCACACGGGCCTAACAATGTCCAGGCCGCCCATGTAGGGCCGCAGCGCCTCGGGGATGACCACGGAGCCGTCCTCCTGCTGGCCGTTCTCGATGACCGCGACCATGGTCCGGCCCACGGCCAAGCCCGATCCGTTCAGGGTGTGCACGAGCGCGCTGCCCTTGCCGCCCTTCTCCTTGAAGCGGATGCCCGCCCGGCGCGCCTGGAAATCCTCGAAATTGGAGCACGAGGATATCTCGCGGTAGGCGTTTTGCCCTGGCAACCAGACCTCGATGTCGTAGGTCTTGGCGGCCGAGAAGCCCAGGTCGCCCGTGCACAGCTCGATCACCCGATAGGGCAGCCCGAGCGCCTTGAGCACGGCCTCGGCGTGGCCGGTCAACTCCTCCAGGCGCTGGTAGGACTCCTCGGGCCGGACGAAACGCACCAACTCCACCTTGTTGAACTGGTGCAGGCGGATCAACCCACGCGTGTCGCGGCCGTAGGAGCCCGCCTCGGAACGGAAACACGGTGTGAAGGCGCAGTGGTCCAGCGGCAGCGCCTCGGCCGCAAGGGTCTCCCCTGCGTAGAGGTTCGTCACCGGCACCTCGGCCGTGGGGATGAGCCAGTAGTCGGTCTCGGCGAGCTTGAAGAGGTCGGCCGCGAACTTCGGGAGCTGGCCCGTGCCGGTCATGGCGCGGGTATTGACGATGACCGGCGGCATGACCTCGCGGTAGCAGTGCGAACGGGTATGCAGGTCGAGCATGAACTGGGTCAAGGCCCGTTCCAGCGCCGCCGCCCAGCCGGAAAGCACCGCGAAGCGCGCTCCACTGATCTTGGCCGCGCGCTCGAAGTCGATGCCGTGAAGCGCCACGCCGAGGTCCACGTGATCGCGCGCAGGGAAAGAAAAGCGCGTGGGTTCGCCGAAGGTGCGGACAACAGGGTTGTCGGCCTCGCTTTTGCCCACGGGCACAGACTCGTGCGGGATGTTGGGCATGGCCAGGAGCAGGTCCTGCACCTCGGCGTCGATGGCCGCGGCCTCCTCATCCAACGCCTTGATGCGCTCGGAAAGGCCAGCCAGCCCCTCTATGATGGCCGAGGCGTCGCCACCGGTCCGCTTGGCCTGGGCAACCTCCTTGGAGGCTTGGTTGCGCCGTGCCTTGAGCTCCTCCACCTCGGAGATCACGGCACGGCGCTTGGCGTCCAGGGCGTCGTAGCCGCCCATGTCGATGGCGGCCCCGCGCTTGGCCAGGGCCTCGCGCACCTTCTCGGGATTGTTGCGCACGAATCTGATATCCAGCATTGCCGACTCCACTTCGCGAAATGTTGCGCCTGCCATACACCACACACGGCCGGGGGCCAAGAGCCGTGCGCGACCTTGCGCCCCAAAGCCACGAAGCGGCCGTTTTTGCCGCATCCCTCTTGACAAGCGCGGCGTTTCGGGCCAATCAGACGGTTCAGCGCGCCTTATTTCACAAGCAGCGCGGGTCATGCCCCGCGCGCGAGCCGAACCGCCCCGCCGGGGCGAACGAGGAGGACGGCATGGCCTGGACCTGGGAAGTCATTACGACGCTCGTTTCCAATATGATGAAATCCACGCCCCAGGGCTTTCTGGGCGTCGGTCTGATCTTCATTTACCTGGTCTGGATGGTCAGCATGGCCACCCGCCGCATCGCCGAGAACCTGAAGGAAGATCACCACCACTAGGCCTTTTGAGGGCGACCCGAGCGCTCCCGTCGCCCTTTCCAGGGGCGCGGCGTGTTCGGTTCGCGTCCAAAACGCGACGGGCGTCGTTCCCGTCCGAGAAAGCCAGTGGGTTGCATAACGTCATGCGGCCCGGATTATTCATCCGGGCCGCATGGCGTTTTTCAGGCTGCCTTGGGCGGCAATTCCATCCTCTCGGCGCGGCATCGTTCCTGCATTCGCTCCCCTTGCGGCCTGGCCTGGAGTTTTTTTCCGCTCGCCGTGATGCGTCATGAACACCAGAGGCTTCCCTGCGGAGGAGTCATGTTCAGGTTCGTTCAACCCGGACTGCCGACCGAGCTTTCGGCCATCTCCACCGACGACGTGTTGCGCCACCTGCGCAACCATCTCGGCAACTTCCTGCTCGACAGCCCAATCTGCGCCGTCTACCTGAACCGGCTGACCGAAATCTCCGGTCACGAAAGCAATGAAACCACTGTCCGCTGGCTTCGCTATCTGTTGCGTAAATACTCCCTGCTCAACCCTTTCGACGAGCAGACCGCGCAACTCATGATCCAGATGGGTTTCGACCTGCACGCCAGGCAGCGCGCGCTGGCCAAATGCCAGCCGCCGCAGGCCGTCGCCGAATGGCTGGCCCGCCCGCGCGAGAAGCAGCAGCCCTCGGCTCGCCGCGCCAGGCTTATCGACGCCCTGCGCGCCACGCCCTTCGTGCCCGCCATCGCGGAACGGCTGCTGGAGAGCGACGTCGAGACGGGTGTTCCCGCAGGCGGCGAATGGTTCTCCCTGCTGCGCATGCCCGCGCTCCTGCGCGCCCCGCTGGAACGCATGCGCGTGCGCGCGCTCCTGTTGCAGGGCGATCATGCGGCCGCGCGCGAAGCCATGGAGCAGGCCCCGGACGAGCCGGACAACGAGTACTGGCTGAACACCAAAGCCGAGATCGCGGCCCGCACGGGCGATACGGACCGCGCAGCCGAACTCTACCGCACCTCGCTCGATCTCGACCCCTTGCAGGACCCGGTGCGCCGCCGCCTGGCCGAAATCGAGAACCCCTTCAGGCCCGATCCGGCCACACTCGACGCCAAAACCGAAATCTTCCTCTACTCCTGGAACAAGTGCGACCTGTTGCGCGGCACCCTCGCCAGCCTGGCCGCCTCGCGGATCGGCGGCGCGGGCGTGGCCGTGCTCCTGAACGGCTGCAGCGACGGCTCGCGGAACATGGTCGATCAGATCAACCGCGAGATGTTCGGCGGACGCATCGAAATCGTGGAATTGCCGATCAACATCGGCGCGCCAGCGGCCCGCAACTGGCTGCTGGCCACCGAGCGCGGCAGGACAGCCGACCATGTGGCCTTTCTCGACGACGACGTGGAGGTGCCGGAAAACTGGCTCGAAAGCCTGCTGACGGCGCTGCGCGACACGCCCGGCGCGGGCGTGGTCGGGGCCAAGGTTCTCATGCCGGGGCTGCCCCGGCGCGCGCAGTACCTCTACCGCAACGTGGCCCATGCCTCGCAGGGATTGCTCCGTCTGAGCCTGGACTCCCCGCACGACAACAGGGACGACGGGCTGTACGACTTCGTCCGGCCCACGGCCTCGGTCATGGGCTGCTGCCACGCCTTCACCAGAGCCGCGCTCGACGCGGTTCCCGAGTTCGACATCCGCTTCACGCCCTCACAGATGGACGACATCGCCCACGACCTCGACCTGCGGCTGAAGGGATTTGAGGTCGTCTACTGCGGCCTCGTGGCTTGCGTGCATCATCAGATGTCGGGCTACGGTCGGGGTGCGAAATCGTCTCTGGGCAGCCAACTCGGCGTGCAGGGCAACGACGTCAAGTTCTACTACCGCTTCATGGAACGGCTGGGAGAGTTGGCGCGGCTGAACAATGCCGAGGAAATTTCCGCGCTGCCACCGCCCCTGCCCGGCCTGGAACGGCTGCCCTGTCCGGCCTGAACCAGAAGCAGCCCGACGCGTCCCAACACGCGAAAACGCAAAGCCCCTCGCTCTTATGCCGCATGTTGCGGAAAAGGGCGAGGGGCTTTCGGCGTGCGCCGCGCGCGTGCGGCGCGTTCCCGCGGCGGA